>NZ_JBPZHA010000012.1:0-179251 GCF_051857515.1 Hydrogenophaga sedimenti | reverse complement strand
CCGAAAACGGGCGGTGCAAACGCAGAAACTGCGTTGAATTCGCTGATTCCGAGTCGCGCTGTTTCATGTCGTGGCAAGCCGCCCGCTATCGGCTGGCGCTAAACGTGTTTTGAACACCATCCCAAGGGATTCTCGCTTTTGTCTGGTGGCAATGCCGGGGCATCTTGAGCGATGCGAGTTTTTGGACGGTCCACAACATGCCTGCCTGACGAAAACGTTCGGGCCATTGCCTGGTGGCCTCGCGTACATCCAAGAAGTCCGACTGGATGTGATTGCTCTTGGTGTGAATCACCTATTGGAACTGATGCTGAGAGGGCAAACAGAGGTGAGCATGGAGTTCACCTCACGAGGGGATGAATGTGTTTTTTTGATGCCCTTTGACGGCGACCCGCACATTGCAACCATAGAAACGTGTGGCATCAATCAGCAAGACCTTCTGATTCTGAGAGCCTCGCTTGCTTGTGAAGCCAAGCCAACCACGCCCGCGCCCGTGGTGGCTGAGAACACTAGCCATGAGGCCGAAGCGCAAGAAATGCCCATGAAAAAGGCCGCCTTGATTGCTGCGCTCGAACACGAGTGGGGGTCAATTGAGGCAGACCTGAGCGAAGCAACGCGAAACGGACTGAAGGTTGCTGCACACGCTGGCACGCACGGCGAATGGTACGCATCGAAAGCCCGCGCATGGGCAGTTAGCAAGGGGAAGATAAGACAAGCCGCGCCAGTGATTCATTCGGCAATATGGCCTGGAACTGTTACGCGAAACCGAATTTAAGACTGCCCGACTGACTCCCGAATATCGGGTTTTTGTCGGGTGTTTTTCGGGAAATATCGAGGCTTTTGCAATTCACCCCACGACACGAATCAACGTGTTTGAAAGGTGAACGATGCAGACAGAACCCCACCACAGCGCAGACACCCGCCGCGCTGTAACTGAGCCCCAACAGTTTCCCGCGCTGGAACTGGTCAACCGCCCCACGGTGCCGACCGAGCAGGCCGCACACTACCTGCTGCGCCGACCCCAGACACTGAGGGGTTGGGCCTGCGCAGAGACATTTCCTGATGGCCTGCGCCCCGTGCGCCTCAATGGCCGTCTGTGCTGGCCTGTTGCTGGCATCCGTGCCGCGCTGGGGGTGGCCTGAAATGAAAACGCCCGAGCCCCCCAAAGAGAACCCGAGCGCCCCGAACAGCGCGAAGTTTACCGGCACCGACAACCCGCGTCATTTGCGCGCGATTGTTGCGCTGCTGCGCCGCCCCATGCCAAGGGAAAACCTCGACAGCGTGGTGGGGTGCAGTAACTCGCCTGAACTGGTGGCCGAACTTCGTCGCCGTGGCTTGGAGGTGCCCTGCCGTCGCATCAATTTTGTGGACCGTGACGGTTTCATCTGTCATCCCGGGGTCTATTTCCTGACAGCGAGCGACCGTCGCAAGGTGCACCATTGGCAAGCACGACGTGCGCAAAGGGGGGACTAACAATGGGCCGCGATAAGAGCCGCAAAGGCCAGTCAGGCCGCGACCCTGGCGGGTTCATCGCCCTGCCTTGGTCGGTACTGGATTGCCCTGCCTATGCCCGCCTGAGCATGCACGCCCGTGCGTTGCTGCTGGAAGTCGCGAGGCAGTACGTTCGGGACAACAACGGGCGGCTGTTGCTGTCGCGCGCCCACATGGAAAAGCGCGGCTGGAAGTCGTCCGACATGCTGACCAAGGCAAAGCGTGAACTCTTGGACGGCGGTTTCATTTTCGAGACGTTCAAGGGCCACCGCCCCAACAAGGCGAGTTGGTACGCCGTCACCTGGCAAGTGTTGGACCGACATCCCGACTACGACCCTGGCACTGTGGAGACATTCGAGCGCGGTGCGTACCGCCGAAACGTTCCCTTGAAAAACGCGCCCCTTGGACCGCGACACGGTACAGAGGCCATCGCCATAGGACCGCCTCACGGTACAAGGACGCGCCACTCTGTACCGCCCCACGGTCCTATCAAGGGTGTTTTGGCTCCGCTTTCTGTACCGCCACACGGACACCATCTAGATAAGCCATCTGCTGTGGTGAAAGGGGAAGTCTCGTACGCACAGGCAGGGCGGTATGTCCGTTTGCGAGCGCGACCGTCTGGGTTGTTTACCTTTCTGCTGACTGCTTCACGACCGACCAAGAAAGAACGCCTAAACGTGGCCCCGATGGTCACAACTTGAGCGGGTGGGAGTGACCCAGGGGGGCGGTCAGAAGTCGGCGCCCCCGTGTCTTTGGAAATCGACGGTTTCTCCACGCACAGAAAAAATTCCCTCCCATGGGATTTCAAGTCTTTAACAAGGGGAGGGGCTATCTTGTCTGCGGTACATCGCACGACACCGCAGGGTTCAACGCAGAGTGCTAACCGTCCAGAGAAAACCTCTGTGCGCGTGATGACGCCGCGCCGTGGACTAACAAAAGCTAAGGTTTACCAAACGACTCGCGCGCGCGCGCGATGCGTGCGGAAATGGGTGAAGGAACCTGCCTGCAGGTAGCGGATGGCTCGCTCGAATGGGCTAGTGAACGGACCAACTTGCCTACAGATTGCCTACAAACACCAACAAAAGAAAAACCCCGCTACCGATGTGATAGCGGGGTTTCCTTTTGGGTCTTGGTGCCGGAGAGATGAATCGAACACCCGACCTTCTCATTACGAATGAGCTGCTCTACCGACTGAGCTACACCGGCAACGCCCGCGATTATAGCGTGCCGTGATAGCTGGTGATGCGCTCGACCTCGTTCTTCGAGCCCAGGATCACGCTGACCCGCTCATGCAGCTTGGTCGGCGTGATGTCGAGGATGCGTCCGTGGCCATTGGTGGCCGCGCCGCCGGCCTGTTCGACCAGCCAGCTCATGGGGTTGGCCTCGTACAGCAGGCGCAGCTTGCCCGGCTTGTCCGGATCGCGCTTGTCCCAGGGGTACATGAAGACGCCGCCGCGGGTCAGGATGCGGTGCACGTCGGCCACCATCGAGGCCACCCAGCGCATGTTGAAGTCCTTGCCGCGCGGGCCTTCCTTGCCGGCCAGGCATTCGTCGACGTAGCGCTTGACCGGCTCGGCCCAGTGGCGCATGTTGCTCATGTTGATCGCGAATTCCTTGGTGTCGGCCGGGATCGTCACGTTTTCCTTGGTCAGCACGAAGGAGCCCTGTTCGCGGTCCAGCGTGAACATCGCCACGCCGTCGCCCACCGTCAGCACCAGCGTGGTCTGCGGACCGTAGACGCAGTAGCCGGCAGCGACCTGCTGGCTGCCGGGCTGCATGAAATCCTGCTCGCTCACGCCAGGGCTTCCCTCGGGCTTCTTCATCACGCTGAAGATGGTGCCGATCGAGACGTTGACGTCGATGTTGGACGAGCCGTCCAGCGGGTCGAACATCAGCAGGTACTCACCCTGCGGGTAGCGGTTGGGCACCACGTAGATGCTGTCCATTTCCTCGGAGGCCATCGCGGCCAGGTGGCCGCCCCATTCGTTGGCCTCGATCAGCACTTCGTTGGCGATGATGTCCAGCTTCTTCTGCACCTCGCCTTGCACGTTCTCGGTGTCGGCTGTGCCCATCACCTCACCCAGATCGCCCTTGTTGACGGCCTGGCTGATGCGCTTGCAGGCGCGCGCGACCACTTCCAGCAGCAGGCGCAGGTCGCCGGGAATGTGGCCGTCGACACGTTGCTGCTCGACGAGATAGCGGGTGAGGGAGATGCGTTTCATGGTTCCTCCAGGAAATACTCTAGAAAGTGGGTTGAAGGCCGCAGCGCAGGGCCGCCCCAAGCAAGGCCAGCCCCTCGGGGGCAGCGACCCGCGAAGCGGCGGAGCGTGGGGCTGTCATTCCGCCAGCGCGCGGGTGACGACCTCGCGCGTGTCTGGGCTGAGATCGGATTTGGCGGCGACGCGGGCGATGGCCTCGCGCGCAGCGCTGCGGTAGGGCTCGGCCAGCTTCTTCCATCGGTCCAGCGCGCGCGCCAGGCGGGACGCGACCTGCGGGTTGATCGCGTCGAGTTCCAGCACGCGCTCGCTCCAGAACACGTAGCCGGCGGCGTCGTTGCGGTGGAAGCCGGCCGGATTGGCGGAGCAGAAACTGAAGATCACGCTGCGGGCGCGGTTGGGGTTCTTCAGGTTGAAGTCCGGGTGGTTCATCAGCTGGCGCACGGCGGGCAGCACATTGCCGCCGCGGTCGGGTGCACCGGCCTGCAGCGCGAACCACTTGTCGATCACCAGGGCTTCGTCCTTGAACAGGGCGTGGAAACGTGCCAGCGCCTCCTGCGCCAGCGGCTGGCCGCTGATCACCAGAGCCGACAGCGCGTTGAAGCGGTCGGTCATGTTGCCGGCGTCCTTGAAGCGCTGGTAGGCCTTGCCCGGCCAGACGGTGTCGCCGCTCTCGCGGGCTGCCAGGCACAGCATGGTCAGCGCCATCCCGGCCAGGGCGCGGCGGCCGCTGCTCACCGGGTCGGGCCGGTAGGCGCCGTTGTCCTTGTTCTGTTCGTGGGCCTGGGCCCAGTCGGCCTGCAGCGCCTCGGCCAGTTGCTCGCGCATGGTCTCGCGCACCGCGTGGATGCGCTGCGGATCGACTTCGGCGAGTTGCTCGGCGATGTAGGTTTCGGACGGCAGCGTGAGCACCAGCTCCTTGAGCGCGGCGTCCAGCGTCGGGTGGCGCAGCACGGCACGCATGGCCTCGACGTAGGCCGCGTCCAGCGGTACCGGGCCGACCGGCCCCGGCGCGCGCACCGCCTGCACCGCCAGGCGCAGGGCCAGCTGCTGGCCGGCTTCCCAGCGGTTGAAGGCGTCGCTGTCGTGGGCCAGTAGGTGCAGCAGCTGGGTGTCGGTGAGCCCGCTGTCCAGGATGACCGGGGCCGAGAAGCCGCGCAGCACCGACGGCACCGGCTCGGCATCGACCTCGTCGAACACGAAGGTCTGGGTGGTTTCGGAAAGCACCAGCAGGCGCGTCGTGCCCGCCGGCGCCGCATCGCCACGCAGGCGCAGCGGCAGGTCACGGCCGCTGGCGTCCACCAGGCCGACCGACACCGGCAGCACGAACGGCTGCTTGCTGCTCTGCCCGGTCGTGGGCGGGCAGGACTGGCTCAGGGTCAGCGCATAGCTGCGGTCGGCGGCGTTGTACTGGCCGCCCACCTGCACGCGCGGTGTGCCGGACTGGCTGTACCAGCGCTTGAACGGGGTGAGCTGGCGGGCGAGTTCGCTGTCGGGGTTGGCGTCGGCGATCGCCTGCGCGAAGTCGTCGCAGGTGACGGCCTGGCCGTCGTGGCGCTGGAAGTACAGGTCCATGCCCTTGCGGAAGCCGTCCCTGCCGACCAGGGTCTGCATCATGCGCACGACCTCGGCGCCTTTTTCATAGACCGTGACGGTGTAGAAGTTGTTGATCTCGACGTACTGGTCGGGCCGCACCGGGTGGGCCATCGGGCCGGCGTCCTCGGGGAACTGCATGGTGCGCAGCACGCGCACGTCCTCGATGCGCTTGACGGCGCGCGCCGAGGCTTCGGCGCACAGGTCCATGCTGAATTCCTGGTCGCGGAAGACCGTCAGGCCTTCCTTGAGCGAGAGCTGGAACCAGTCGCGGCAGGTGATGCGGTTGCCGGTCCAGTTGTGGAAGTACTCGTGCGCCACCACCGACTCGATGTTGGCGAAGTCGGTGTCGGTCGCGGTCGCGCTGTTGGCCAGGACGTACTTCGTGTTGAAGATGTTCAGGCCCTTGTTCTCCATCGCGCCCATGTTGAAGTCGCTGGTGGCGACGATCATGAAGCGCTCCAGATCCAGCGGCAGGCCGAAGCGGGCCTCGTCCCAGATCACGCTGGCGATCAGCGAGTTCATCGCGTGTTCGGTCTTGTCCATGTCGCCGGGGCGCACATAGACCTGCAGCAGGTGCTCCTTGCCGGCGCGGGTGACGATGCGCTGCTCGCGCGCGACCAGGCGCCCGGCCACCAGGGCGAACAGGTAGGACGGCTTGCGGTGCGGGTCGACCCACTTGGCAAAGTGGCGGTTGTCCGGCAGTTCACCCTGATCGACCAGGTTGCCGTTGGACAGCAGCACCGGGAACTTGTCCTTGTCGGCGCGCAGGACCACGGTGTAGCTGGCCATCACGTCGGGACGGTCCAGGAAGTAGGTGATGCGGCGAAAGCCCTCGGCCTCGCACTGCGTGAAGAAGTCGCCCTGGCTCAGGTACAGGCCCGAGAGCTGGGTGTTCTTCTCGGGCGAGCAGGTGGTGAAGATCTCCAGCTCGAACGGCTCGGGGCCTTCGGGCAGGTTTTCCATCACCAGGATCTGGCCGTCCATCTTGAACGAGCAGCCGCCGCCGTTGAGCATCACGCGCGCCAGGTTCAGGTCTTCGCCGTGCAGGCGAAGAGGCTGCACCGGCACCTCGGTGTTGCGGCGCAGGCTCATCTTGTTGAGCACGCGGGTCTTGACCGGGTCGAGATCGAAGGTCAGTTCGATGCGGTCGATCCAGAACGGCGGCGGTGTGTAGTCTTCGCGACGGATCACCATCGCGGGGGCGTCGCCCTCACGCAGTTGTGGCATGAACGGTCTCCAGGAAACGGGAAGTGATCAGGGCGTGGTAGTCGGGAACGCGGGCCAGCACATGCGGCCCGCCCAGTTCGTCGGCGGTGTGCGAACTGCAGATCGCGACGGCGCGCATGCCGGCACGGCGTGCGGCCTCGATGCCCAGCGGCGCGTCCTCGAAGACGATGCAGTGTTCGGGAGCGACACCGAGGCGGCGCGCCACCTCCAGGAAGATGGCCGGCTCGGGCTTGCCCGGCAGGCCTTCGTCGCCGCCGACGGTCGGCAGGGATTGCCCCAGCGAGAGATGGTGGTAGGCAAAAGCCTGGTTGTGTCGGTCGCCGGCGGTTCCGACGCCGACCGACAGGCCGCGCGACTGCGCATGCCCCAGGAAGGCCTTGAAACCGGCGATTTCGCTGAACGCCGGCGCGAACAGCTCGCGGTAGATCGCTTCTTTCTGGTCGACATGGGCCTGGGCCTGTGCGTGCGGGATCTCGCCAAAGAGCTCGACCATGCACTCGATGCCGGTGCGACCGGTGGTGCGGCGCATGAGGTCGGACACGTCGATGTCCAGTCCCTGGCGCTCGCAGAAGGCGACCCAGCTTTTCTGGTGCCAAGGCATCGAATCGATCATGGTGCCATCCATGTCGAAGATCAGGGCCTTGACCATCAGACGCCCTGCTTGAGCGAGGCTTCGATGAACGGGTCGAGGTCGCCGTCGAGCACCTTCTGCGTCGCGGAGATTTCCACGTTGGTGCGCAGGTCCTTGATGCGGCTGTTGTCCAGCACGTAGCTGCGGATCTGGTGACCCCAGCCCACGTCGGTCTTGGTGTCTTCCAGCTTCTGCTGCTCTTCCTGGCGCTTGCGCATCTCGTGGTCGTACAGACGCGAGCGCAGGCGCTTCCAGGCCACGTCGCGGTTGCTGTGCTGCGAGCGGCCATCCTGGCACTGCACCACGATGCCGGTCGGGATGTGCGTCAGGCGCACGGCCGAGTCGGTCTTGTTGATGTGCTGACCGCCCGCGCCCGAGGCACGGAAGGTGTCGGTGCGCACGTCGGCCGGGTTGATCTCGATCTCGATCGAGTCGTCGATCTCGGGGTAGACGAACAGCGAGGCGAACGAGGTGTGGCGGCCGCCGGACGAGTCGAACGGGCTCTTGCGCACCAGGCGGTGCACGCCGGTCTCGGTGCGCAGCAGGCCGAAGGCGTATTCGCCCTCGACCTTGATGGTGGCGCTCTTGATGCCGGCCGTGTCGCCCGGGGTTTCGTCTTCGACCGTGGTCTTGAAGCCCTTGCGTTCGGCGTACTTGAGGTACTGGCGCAGCAGCATGCTGGCCCAGTCGCAGGCCTCGGTGCCACCGGCGCCGGCCTGGATGTCGACGAAGCAGTTCAGCGGATCGGCCGGGTTGTTGAACATCCGGCGGAATTCGAGCTTCTCGACCTCGGCCGCGACCTTGGCGGCTTCGCCTTCGATGGTGATCAGGCCGGCGTCATCGCCCTCGGCCTCGGACATCTCGAACAGCTCGCTGTTGTCGGCCAGTTCGCCGGAGAGGCGGTCGAGCACCAGCACGACGTCTTCGAGCGACTTCTTTTCCTTGCCCAGCTCCTGGGCGCGTTTGGGGTTGTCCCAGACGGTGGGGTCTTCCAGCGCGCTGGAGACCTCGGACAACTTCAATGCCTTGGCATCGTAGTCAAAGATACCTCCGGAGCTCGACCACGCGTGCGCTCAGGTCGGCCAGTTGATTGCGGATGGCGTTGGTGCGTTCGGCTTCCATGGTGCTTTCTCGTTCGGTGTGTCGGTGCGGTGGTCCGCGAAATCTGTGATTTTGCGGAGATCCGCGAAACCCCCGATTTTCTCATGCGGGGCGGGTAAGGCGCGATCAGTACCGCCAGGCGGCGCCGAACATCACGGCGGCCGTGCCCAGCACATGGGCTTCGACCGAGAGCTGCGGCGTGATCCGGTAGCCCAGGGTGGGCACGATGGCCGGCGAAAAACCCTTGAAGTTCAGCGGCACCTTGTGCTGGTAGGGAGAGACGTAACCGTAGAGCATGCCCGCGCTGACCGAACCGTACAGGCGGGGCAGGCCCGGCACCAGTTCGGGCCAGAGCTTACCGACGAACACGTAGGTCGAGGGCTGTCCGAAGGAGTTCGTGAACAGGCTGAAGCCGCAGAAGCGGTCGTTGGCCAGCCGTTGCTGCACGCTCAGGGCGCGCACGCGCTGGTGCTCGTCGGACGGGGTCCAGTGGTGGGTGAAGTTCGAGAGGAACAGGTCCCGCTCGCCGGTGCCGGCCGGCTGGGCCAGCGCGTGCTCCAGCCCGGGGCACAGGCCGGTGTCGAGGTGGAGGTCCATGTCGACGGCGTGCGCCGACCGGCCCGACAGCGCGAGGGTCAGCAGAAAGCCGGCAGACAGCGGCGATGAAATACGATGCACAGCCATGGACAAGGTGGAAAGGTTCCCGGGCCGAGCCGGGTGGTGGTGCCTGATGGGGATGGCCTTGCTGCTGCAGGGCTGTTCGATGCTGGACGTCTGGACAAGGGGCAAAGTGTATCGGCCCACGCCGGTGGCCGAGGCGACCACCTGGCAGGCGATGCTGGCGCAGCGGCCCGAGGTGTCGGCGTTCGAGGCGCCGGTGGGCGAGGGCGAGCAGGTCACGGTCTTGCGCGCACCGGCCAAGGCCGGGGAGGCCCGCCGGGTCCGGGTGTTCTACCTGCACGGCACCTTCCGCCATGCGTTCCAGAACCTGCCCAAGGCGGCGCCTGCGCAGGCCGCCGGCATGGACGTCTACCTGCCGGACTACCGCGGCTGGGGCGCATCCAGCCCGCGCGTGCCCGACGAGGTCTCGATCCACGAAGACGCCTGGGCCGCCTGGCAGGCGGTGCAAGAGCGGGTGAACGCCGAAGGAGGGCCGCCGGTGCGCTGGGTGATCTACGGCCACTCGATGGGCTCGGCGGTCGCCGCGCGGCTGGCGCGCCGGCTGGCCGGCCAGAAGGTCTATTGCGCCCTGGTGCTGGAGAGCGCGCTGACCAGCTTCACCGATGTCGCCACCGAGTCGGTCGGCTGGCTGGGGCACGGGCTGGCCGCGCTCGGGTCGCAGCGCATGGCGTTGTCGGAGGACATCGGCAAGGTCGATCCGCCGGTCTGGTTCATCCACGGCACGCTGGACAAGACGGTGCCCTGGTCGCTGGGGCGTCGGGCCTACGAGCTGGCGCCCGAGCCCAAGCACTGGGTGGCGCTGCCGCTGGGCCACAGCAACCTGCAGCAGGACGGCAGCGGGGCCTACGCCAATGCCTGGCGCGAGGTGGCCGCGCACTGCGCGCAGCCCTGAAGCCCTTGCCCTTTCAGTTCCGCAGGAAGTCTTCGATCAGCCGGGCCAGCGCCTCGGGCTGGTCGTGCTGCAGCATGTGGCCGGCGTCGCCGACCTGCGCCTCGGTCAGTTGCGGCACATGGCGCAGGCGTTCGCGGTACTGCTCGATCGTGAACCGGCCTTTCCACCATTGCGTCAGGCTGTCGTCGCTGGCGGTGACCGAGAGCACCGGCGCCGTGATGCGCGCGTACAGGGCCAGGGCCTCGGGCAACTGGTAGAGGTTGGCGTTGACGACCTTGTGGGCCGTGTCACCGAGGATGGTCCAGCGGCCCTGCGCATCCGGTGCCGCCCATTGGCGGGCCAGCCAGCCGGCCTTGTCTGGCGAGAGGCGCGGGTTGGTTTTCATGAGCCGCCGCGCCACGCCGTCCACGCTGTCGTAGGGCTTGAGGTCCATCTCGCCCCGGTGCAGGGCCTTGAGTTCGTCGATCCACTGCGCGTAGCGGGTGGGAGCCTGTGCCGGGCGGGTCTCGGGCATGCCGAAGCCTTCGAGGTTGACCAGGCGGCGGATGCGCTCGGGCCGCACACCCGCGTACATCATGGCGACGTTGCCGCCCATGCTGTGCCCGACCAGATCGACCGCTTCGCCAGGCGCCAGCGCGTCGAGCAGGAAGTCCAGGTCGGCCAGGTAATCGGGAAACCAGAAGTTGTCGGCGGGCGGCTGGCCCGATTTCGTCAGGCCGTAGCCCCGCCAGTCCGGCGCCACGATCCAGCGCGGCTCGCTCAGCGCATCGACCATGAACTGCCACGATGCCGAGACGTCCATCCAGCCGTGCACCAGCACCAGCGGCGGTCGTGTCCCGTCCGGTTCGCCCCACTGGCGCACGTGGTACGAGAGCTGGCGCACTGGCACGAAGGTGCTGCGGGATTCGTTCAGGGCTTGATACATTCGATCCATCATAAGGAACGAGACGGAGACCGGTGATGCGCCAGCGTCAACACAGCGACACCTTCAAGGGCACTGCCACCGCCGACGGCTACGCCGATCTGCACCGGCGTTTCGGCTGGCAGGTGCCGCAGCGCTTCAACATGGCCGAGGTCTGCTCGCGCCGCTGGGCGGCCGATCCGGGCATGGCATCGCAGACGGCGGTGATCGCCTGCGCGCCCGACCGGGAGGACCGGCTCCACAGCTTCGGCGAATTGCAGGACCAGGCCAACCGCCTGTCCAATGCGCTGGCTGCGCTGGGCGTGCAGCGCGGCGACCGGGTGGCAATCGTGATGCCGCAACGCTTCGAGACGGCCGTGGCCTACATGGCGGTGCTGCAGATGGGCGCGGTCGGCATGCCGCTGTCGCAGCTGTTCGGCCCCGAGGCGCTGGAGTTCCGGCTGCGCGACAGCGAGGCGGTGGTGGCGGTCTGCGACGCCGGCACGCTGGCCGCGCTGCAGTCGGTGAGCGGGCAATGCCCGGTGCTGCGCAGCGTGATCGCGGTCGACACCGGCGCCAAAGGCGTGCTCGACTGGACCACGGTGCTGGCGCAGGAGCCGGCGACGTTCGACGCGGTGCACACGCTGGCGGATGAAGCCGCCGTGCTCATCTATACCAGCGGCACCACCGGCAACCCCAAGGGCGCGCTGATCCCGCACCGCGCGCTGATCGGCAACCTGACCGGCTTTGTCTGCAGCCAGAACTGGTTCGGTTTCGACCCGTTCGATCCGTCGGTGAGGTCGCAGGCCGTGTTCTGGTCGCCGGCCGACTGGGCCTGGACTGGCGGTTTGATGGACGCGCTGCTGCCTTCGCTGTATTTCGGTCGGCCCATCGTGGGCTTCAACGGCCGCTTCGCGCCCCAGACCGCGTTTGAGCTGATGCAGCGCCACGGCGTGACGCACACCTTTCTGTTTCCGACCGCGCTCAAGGCCATGATGAAGGCGTTCCCTGCGCCGCGTCAGCGGTTCCGGTTGAAGCTGGAAGCCATCATGAGCGCGGGCGAAGCGGTGGGTGATGCGGTGTTCGCCTACTGCCGCGAACAACTGGGCGTGACGGTCAACGAGATGTTCGGCCAGACCGAGATCAACTACATCGTCGGCAACTGCGCGCGCCTGTACCCCGCCAAGCCGGGCAGCATGGGCAAGGGCTACCCGGGCCACCGGGTGGCGGTGATCGACGACGAGGGCCAGGAGTGCGCGGTCGGCGTGCCGGGCGATGTGGCGGTGCACCGGCTGGACATCTACGGCGACCCCGACCCGATCTTTTTCCTGGGCTACTGGAAGAACGAGGCCGCGACGCGCGCCAAGTTCACCGGCGACATGGCGGACTCCTGGTGCCGCACCGGAGACCTGGCCGTGCGCGACGCCGACGGCTACCTCTGGTACCAGGGTCGCAGCGACGACGTGTTCAAGGCCGCGGGCTACCGCATCGGCCCCAGCGAAATCGAGAACTGTCTGGTCAAGCACCCGGCGGTGGCCAACGCGGCCGTGGTGCCCAAGCCGGACGCCGAGCGGGGCGCCGTGGTCAAGGCCTATGTGGTGCTGACCCCGGGCGCCGCAGGCGACAACGCGCTGGTCGCCAGCCTGCAGGCCCACGTCAAGGGCAAGCTCGCGCCCTACGAGTACCCCAAGGAGATCGAGTTCGTCGACGCGCTGCCCATGACCACCACCGGCAAGGTGCAGCGCCGCGTGCTGCGGCTGCAGGAGGAGGAACGGGCGCGTCAGCGGGGAATCTGAATCGCTTCTAAACTCGCCGGCAGTCTTCTGTTTTCATCCTCTTCAGACCCACCCATGAACCACGTCACCCTGGGCCAGAGCGGCCTGCAAGTCACCCCCATCTGCCTGGGCACCATGACCTTCGGCGAACAGGTCAACGAGGCCACTGCCCATGCCATCCTCGACCGCTCGCTGGCGCGTGGCGTGAACTTCCTGGACGCTGCCGAGATGTACTCGGTGCCTGCCAAGGCCGAGACCAGCGGATCGACCGAGACCATCCTCGGCAACTGGTTCGCGAAGAACCCCGGCGTGCGGCAGAAGGTGGTGCTGGCGACCAAGGTGGCCGGGCCGGCGCGCGGCATGCCCTGGCTGCGTCCCGACGTCAGCAAGGCCGGCATCATCGAAGCCTGCGAAGGCAGCCTCAGGCGCCTGCAGACGGACGTGATCGACCTCTACCAGATCCACTGGCCGGCCCGCAACACGCCGGTGTTCGGCGCGATCTACTTCGACGGGTCCAAGGACCGGCCCATGCCCTCGATCGAGGTGCAGCTCGAGGCCATGGCCGAGCTGGTCCAGGCCGGCAAGGTGCGCGCCATCGGCCTGTCCAACGAGTCGCCCTATGGGGTGCACGAGTTCGTGCGCGTCGCCGAGCAGATGGGCCTGCCACGCGCCGCGACCGTGCAGAACCCTTACTGCCTGATCAACCGCGCCTACGAGAACGGGCTGGACGAAACCTGCCACCGCCTGGGTGTGTCGCTGCTGGCCTATTCGCCGCTGGGCTTCGGTCTGCTGACCGGCAAGTACGACGAGACCGGTCTGGTCGGCGACCACGGCCGCATGGCGCTGTACGACAGCATGAAGGCGCAGCGCTGGGGCCGTCCCGAGGCGCTGGCCGCCGCGAAGCGCTACAACGCCCTGGCACGCGAACACGGGCTGACGCCGGCGCAACTGGCGCTGGCGTTCTGCTACCGCAACCCCAAGGTGGCGAGCACCATCATTGGTGTGACCTCGCTGGCGCAGCTGGACCAGTGCCTGGACGCATGGGAAACCACGCTGTCGCCGGAGCTGCTCAAGGCCATCGACGCCATCCGCTGGGAATCCCGCGATCCGGCCCAGTGATGGCGAAGAAGAACCACGTCAGCGAAACGCCCGCCACCGCCTGGCTCAAGGCGCATGCGGTGGCGTTCACCGAGCACCCCTACGAGTACCTGGAGCACGGCGGGGCGCAGCACAGCGCGGCCGTGCTTGGCTTCGATCCCTTTGCCGTGGTCAAGACCCTGATCATGCAGGACGAGTCGGCCAAGCCACTGGCGATCCTGATGCATGGCAACCGGACCGTGTCGACCAAGAACCTGGCGCGGCAGATCGGCGCCAAGTCGGTCGAACCCTGCAAGCCCGAGGTGGCCAACCGGCACAGCGGCTACCTGGTTGGCGGCACCTCGCCGTTCGGTCTGAAGCGCGAGATGCCGGTGTATGTCGAATCGACCGTGCTGGCTTTGCCGAAGATCTGGATCAACGGCGGACGGCGCGGGTTTCTGGTCGGCATCGACCCGGCCGTGCTGGCCGGCCCGCTGGGCGCCAGGCCGGTGCAGTGCGCGCTGGCAGAATAGTTGCCGCATCGCGCGGTCGCCGAACCCTCGGCGGCCCGACACCGAGGAATTTGTCTTGGAAGCCCTGTACCCCGCCATCGCCACCCTCGTGGCCTACCTCATCGGCTCGCTGTCGTTCGCCGTGGTCGTCAGCCGTCTGATGGGTCTGGACGACCCGCGCACCTACGGCAGCAAGAACCCCGGCGCCACCAACGTGCTGCGTTCGGGCAGCAAGAAGGCGGCCATCCTCACGCTGCTGCTGGATGCCCTCAAGGGCTGGCTGCCGGTGGTGGTGGTCAAGTGGTGGGGCGAGCGCTGGGGCCTGGGCGAGGGCACGGTGGCGCTGGTCGGCCTGGCTGCGTTCCTGGGGCACCTGTGGCCGGTGTTCTTCCGCTTCGTGGGCGGCAAGGGCGTGGCCACCGCGGCGGGCGTGATCATCGGCTTCAACCCCTGGCTGGGGCTGGCCTCGCTGCTGACCTGGGTCATCGTGGCCTACGCATTCCGCTATTCCTCGCTGTCGTCCATCGTCACCGCGATCTTCGCGCCGACCTTCTTCCTGTTCGGCCACGACGTGGTCTGGAACGCACCGGGCAAACAGGTGCTGGCGCTGGCGGTGATGGCGCTGCTGCTGGTCTGGCGCCATGCAGAGAACATCAACCGTCTGGTGGCGGGCAAGGAAAGCAAGCTGGGAGCCAAGAAATCATGAGCAGCGACATCACACGCATCGGCATGGCCACGCGCTACAGCGAGGCCGCGGTCTTCCACGGCGTGGTCTATCTCGCCGGCATGGTGCCCGAGTGCGAGGCCACCGACATCCGCAGCCAGACCGCCGACGTGCTGGCCCAGATCGAGCAGCGCCTGAAGGAAGCGGGCAGCGACAAGTCGCGCATCCTGCGCACGCAGATCTATCTCACCGACATCCGCGAGATCGGCGTGATGAACGAGGTGTGGGACGCCTGGGTGGTGCCGGGCACCGCGCCGCCCAGGGCCACGGTGCAGGCCGCGCTGGCCGACCCGGCCTGGAAGATCGAGGTGGTGGTGACGGCCGCTCAGGGCTGACGCCACACCTGCTCACCGTCGAGGGTCCGTCCTGAGCGGGCGGGCCTTTGCGCACGGGGGTTGCAAAACAGAGGGTGATCGAGTCCACTCCCTGAAGGTCACGTCGTTGCTTGACCCAGTCTGGAGACGGTATGCCGATGCCTGCACGATGGATAGCTTTCAGCCACCTGTCTGTCGCTGTTGGAGTCATGGTCGTCCTGGCGGGCTGCGGTGGTGGCGACAGTCCAGCGAACGAAACCCCGGCAAAGAGCACCGCATCGGCCAACGGCGCCCAACCCACCAGCGGTCAGCCCAACACGGCCGCAGTTCCCGGCACCACGCTGGCGCTGGACGCCGACCAGCCCGGTGCCATCGCAGGCGAGCAGGCCTATCGGATGGGCCAGGTCGCCGCCAAGGCAGCAGCGGTGCGCATCCCCGTTTACCGCTTCTACAACGGCGATACCGGGGCCCATTTCTTCACCACCAACACCACCGAGCGCGACCACGTTCAAAACAACCTCTCGCCCCCCTTCGTTTATGAGGGTGTGGCGTTTTCGGTGGCCAGCGCCTTCTCGCCGGGCCTGAGCCCCGTGCACCGCTTCTTCAACACCCGAAGCGGTGTTCACTTCTACACCATCAGCGAAGCCGAGCGCGCCAACGTGGCGGCGAACCTGCCGCAATTCACCTACGAGGGGGTGGCCTACCACGCCAGCCAGGTGGCGGGCGCCGGGCTGCTCCCGTTCCACCGCTTCTTCGTGCCCAGCCGTGGGTTTCACTTCTTCACCGCCAGCGAAGAAGAAAAGACCAGCATCCAGGCCAATCTGAGCGGCGTCTACAGCTACGAAGGCATCGGGTATCACGTGCTGGCCAACGACTGGCGGGCCGAGAAGCTGCCGCACACGGGCATCACCAACAGCCAGTGCTACGAAACGGGCAGCAACACCCTCGTCGCCTGCGGCGGCGCCACCACCACCGCCTTGAACCCGCAGCAGGACGGGCACCGCACCTCCGGCAATCCGATGGGCTACAGCGCACTCGGAACGGTTCCCGTGACCAGCTGCCTGCGCGACAACGTCACGGGACTGATCTGGGAAGGCAAGGAGGCGACGGGCACGCGCGCCGGCAGCAACACCTACTCCAACAACGGGACCAACCTCGCCACCGACGCCAGCGGATACGTGATCCACGTCAATGGCATCGGGCTGTGTGGTTTTACCGACTGGCGCCTGCCCTCGCGTCAGGAACTGCTGACGCTCATGGATTCCGGGCGAACCACAGCTGCATCCATCAACACCACCTGGTTTCCCAACACACCAGCCACTTCGTTTTGGAGTGGCCAGGGCCTGAGCACCGACAACGCGCTCGCCTGGTATGCCTCTTTCATGGGTGGTTCTTCCTATTCCAGCGCCGCCCCGCGCACGACGGCCTATGCGGTGCGTCTGGTGCGGGGCGCCGGGCCCGTGGGCGCGCGCTTCACCTACAGCACCGTGCCCTATGGCAGCGATACGGTCAACAACGTGGTCAACGACGCATGGACCGGGTTGCAGTGGCGCCGCTGCGAGCAGGGGCGGTTCTGGAATGGCAGCGCCTGCGCCGGCTCGGTCAGCAGCTTCACACACGAACAGGCGCTGTCCCATGCCCGGGTGCAAAGCGGCTGGCGCCTGCCCAACATCAAGGAGCTGGCCAGCCTGGGCGACCTGAGCGTGACCAGCGGAGCGCGCGTCGATCCCGCAGCGTTTCCGGGAGCGATCGGCGCGTACCTGTGGTCGTCTTCGCCCTACGCGGTCAACTCCGGTTCGGCCTGGCTCGTCTACTTCAACTATGGCAGCGTCCTTGCCTTCACCCGCGGCAGTGGCTTTTTCGTGCGTCTGGTGCGGCTCCCACAGTGAAGGGCGGACGGCTAAAACCGCTTCTCCAGCGTCAGCTGGTCGTTGGTTTTCTGCAACTGGAAGCGGTTGAGAAAGCTGTTGCCCAGCAGCACGAAGGGCATCGGTTGCGGCGAGACCACGGCGTCGACTTCGTAGGCCACGACGTCGCCGACACGCACCGAATCCAGGCGAATCAGGTAGCCGACCGAGACGCCGTTGGCGGTGCTCATCTGGATGCGCTTGCCGTGCTCGTACTTGAGGTCGATGCGCCGGGCTTCCGCGGCGCCCAGGGCCACGGTGGTGGCGCCGGTGTCCACCATGAACTTCACCGATTTGCCGTTGATCTGGCCATCGGGCAGGAAGTGGCCGCTCGGGTCGGCGGTCAACACGATGCGCTGACCGCCTCCGCCCGCCCTGGCCTTGCCCACGCTGACGGGGGCGCCGCCAACCTGCAGCGTCTGTTTCTGGCCGTTGACCTCGACCGTGGCGGCGTCACCGTCCAGCGACAGCAGCTTGACACCCTGCTGGGTCTGACCGATGGCGACGAAGCGGGGCGGAGCGCCGTCGATCACCAGCAGGGCTTTCTGCCCCGACACGCCCGACAGCGCGACCTGTGGCGCGGTCGTCTGTGCGCCAGCTGCGGCGCTGGTGCAGGCCAGCACCAGGGTCAAGGTGGCGCGCAGGAAGTTCAAGACAGGCTTTCCGGTACGGGGCAGGATCAGCGCGGCTTGCCGACCGCCGAATAGGCGTCGGTGTGGCGGTTGGCCAGGAACGACTTGAGCTTGGCGGGCGCGCTCTTGCAGTTGTCGACGTTGCGGGCCACATCGTTGCCGGCGCGCAGGTTCAGGCTCTGGTCGAGCATGTTGCCGACTTCGGTGAAGGCGTCGCTGCGTTCTTTCATCGAGGTGTACTTCTCGATCAGCTGGTCGCTGGCGGTGATGGCCATGATGTGGTCCTTGCGCCATTCGTCGTAGACCTGCTCGATGCCGGCGACGTGCTCCGCCGCCCGGGTCTTGCAGAAATCGATGCTCTTGCGCATCGCCAGCTCCATGCCGGCAATCTTCATGGCCGCCATCACCCGGCTCTTTTCTTCCGGGGTCTTGAAGCGCTTCTCCAGCGGCTGTGTCAGGTCCACCGCAGGTGCGTCGGTCTTGGGCGCGACCAGTGATTGCGAGCCCGGGCCGCATTCGCTGTCCTGGAACACGGTGGCACCGGTCGGGCCCTTGCATTTGAAGACACCGGCGTGAGCGGAACCGCAGAGCATGACGGCCAGCGCCAGTGCGGCCAGCGGGCGAAGGGCGGGTTTTGCCATCTCGGAACTCGGGCAGGGCATGGCTCAGTCGCGGAAGTTGTCGAAACCCAGCGGCAGGTCCTTGAGCTCGCTGCGGATCAGGGCCATGGCCGCCTGCAGGTCGTCGCGCTTGCCGCCGGTCACGCGCACGGCGTCGCCCTGGATCGCAGCCTGCACCTTCATCTTGCTGTTCTTGATGGTCTGCTGGATCTTCTTGGCGTCTTCGCTGGCGATGCCGTTCTTGACCTTGACCACCTGCTTGACCTTGTCGCCGCCGATCTTCTCGACCTTGCCGATGTCCAGGAAGCGCACATCCACATTGCGCTTGGTCATCTTGTTGCGCAGGATGTCTTCGACCTGCTGCAGCTGGAAGTC
The DNA here is from genome assembly GCF_051857515.1 of Hydrogenophaga sedimenti. Lineage (NCBI taxonomy): Bacteria > Pseudomonadati > Pseudomonadota > Betaproteobacteria > Burkholderiales > Comamonadaceae > Hydrogenophaga > Hydrogenophaga sedimenti. The sequence goes on along the minus strand of NZ_JBPZHA010000012.1, from coordinate 160,582 downwards.
GGCGTCGCCGAACAGCGTGATCTCCTTGTCCTTCTCCTTGAGCTCGATGGCGGCGCTGGTGCCCTTGAAATCGAAGCGGGTGCCGATTTCCTTGGCCACCTGGTCGACCGCGTTTTTCACTTCGACGAAATCGGCTTCAAGAACGGTATCGAAAGAGGGCATGAAAGGAACTCCCGGGAGCGTGAATGAGACAATTCATGGATGTTAGTCGAGAACAATGTCGCCCTCCAGCCGCTGAACACCTTCGGCATTGCCGCCCGTGCACAAGCGCTCGCCCGGCTGCGCTCCGAAGACGATCTGCGGACGCTGATGGCCAGCGCCGCATGGCGCACACCGTCGGTCGCATTCCCTGTGTTCGTGCTTGGCGGCGGCAGCAATCTGGTGCTCACCGGCGACGTCAAGGCCCTGGTGCTGAAGGTCGACATCACCGGGCGGCGCCTGGTCGAGGAAACCGACAAGGGCTGGCTGATCGAAGCCGGTGCGGGCGAGAACTGGCACGGTTTCGTGACCTGGACGCTGGAGCAGGGCTGTCCGGGGCTGGAGAACATGGCGCTGATCCCCGGCACCGTGGGCGCTTCGCCGGTGCAGAACATCGGGGCCTACGGGGTCGAGCTGCAGGACCGCTTCCATTCGCTGGACGCCATCGACCTGCATACTGGTCAGGCGTTCAGTCTTGATGCCGCGCAGTGCGGCTTCGGCTACCGCGACTCGGTGTTCAAGCACGTTCCGACCGACGAACGCAGCTTCGGGCTGGCGGGCCGCGCCGTGATCACCCGCGTGCGCTTCTGGCTGCCCAAGCCCTGGAAACCGGTGCTGGGTTACCTGGACCTGGAACGCAAGATGGAAGAAACGGGCATCCGCTCACCCGATGCGCGCCAGATCTACGACTGGGTGGTGGCGATCCGCCGCGCCAAGCTGCCGGACCCGGCCGTCATTGGCAACGCCGGCAGTTTCTTCAAGAACCCGACGGTCACGCCCGAGCAGTGCGCCGACATCATCGCGCGCGATCCGAAGGTGGTGCATTACCCGATGGCCGACGGCAGCATCAAGCTGGCGGCCGGCTGGCTGATCGACGCCTGCGGCTGGAAGGGCAAGACCATGGGCCATGCCGGCGTGTACGAGAAACAGGCGCTGGTGCTGGTCAACAAGGGCGACGCCGAGCATCCTTGCACGGGCGGCGAAGTGATGACCCTGGCGAAGGCCATCCAGACCAGCGTGTACGAGCGCTTTGGCATCCGGCTGGAGCCGGAGCCTGTCGTTCTCTGAGGGCAAGCGAAAGCGGCGCGACACCCGGGTAGGCGCTGCGCCGCTCATGTCCCCCGGTTCCGGCGATGCCGGAACCTCCCCCTCTACTTCGCTATGCAGCACCCATCCGGGTGCCGCACCGCTTTCACTTGCCGCCTTCGAGCTTGAAGATCTCCGCCGTGCCGTCGCCCATCGACAGCAGACCCGTGTGGGCGTAGATGCCCAGCTTGGCGCGCGTGTCGGTGATGTCGAGGTTGCGCATGGTCAGCTGACCGATGCGGTCCAGCGGGCTGAACGGCGCGTCTTCCACCTTTTCCATCGACAGGCGCTCGGGCGCGTAGGTCAGGTTGGGCGACTCGGTGTTGAGGATGGAGTAGTCGTTGCCGCGGCGCAGTTCCAGCGTCACTTCGCCGGTGATGGCGCGGGCCACCCAGCGCTGGGCGGTTTCGCGCAGCATGATGGACTGCGGGTCGAACCAGCGGCCCTGGTAGAGCAGGCGGCCGAGCTTGAGGCCGTTGATGCGGTACTGCTCGATCGTATCTTCGTTGTGGATGCCGGTGACCAGGCGCTCGTAGGCGATGTGCAGCAGCGCCATTCCGGGGGCTTCGTAGATGCCGCGGCTCTTGGCTTCGATGATGCGGTTCTCGATCTGGTCGCTCATGCCCAGACCGTGGCGGCCGCCGATCTCGTTGGCCTTGAGGAACAGGTCCACCGGCGAGTCGAAGGTCTGGCCGTTCAGGGCGACCGGCTGGCCTTCTTCGAAGCGGATGGTGATTTCTTCGGCCTTCACGTCCACTTCCGGCTTCCAGAACGCCACGCCCATGATGGGGTTGACGATGCGGATGCCGCTGTTGAGGTGTTCCAGGTCCTTGGCTTCGTGCGTGGCGCCGAGCATGTTGCTGTCGGTGCTGTAGGCCTTCTCGACCGACATCTTGTAGTCGAAGCCGTTGGCGATCAGGAACTCGCTCATTTCCTTGCGGCCGCCCAGCTCGTCGATGAAGCGCTGGTCCAGCCAGGGCTTGTAGATCTTCAGGCTGGGGTTGGTCAGCAGGCCGTAGCGGTAGAAGCGTTCGATGTCGTTGCCCTTGAAGGTCGAGCCGTCGCCCCAGATGTGGACGTCGTCTTCCTTCATGGCAGCCACCAGCATGGTGCCGGTCACGGCGCGGCCCAGCGGGGTGGTGTTGAAGTAGGTGATGCCGCCGGTGCTGATGTGGAAGGCACCGCACTGGATGGCGGCGATGCCTTCGTGCGCCAGCTGCAGGCGGCAGTCCACCAGGCGGGCTTTTTCAGCGCCGTAGGCCATGGCCTTGCGCGGGATCTCTTCGTAGTCCGACTCGTCGGGCTGGCCGAGGTTGGCGGTGTAGGCATAGGGCAGGGCGCCTTTCTGCTTCATCCACAGCAGGGCGGCGGAAGTGTCCAGGCCGCCGGAAAAGGCGATGCCGACTTTCTGCTGGGTGGGCAGGTTCTGAAGAATGGTGGCCATGTGTGTGCTCGTGTCTGGTTCAGCCGCGGATCAGCCGAAATGGCAGATGTAGTGGTAGGCCTCGGTCACGCGGATCTCGAAGCTGCTGTTGCCGGGCACGTTGAACTTCTCGCCCGGGCCGGACTTGAGCCAGGCGTCGGTGCCGGCCAGCTTGTACTCGCAGCCGCCGGCCACGCATTCCATGATCTCGGGCGCGCCGGTGTTGAAGGTCAGGGTGGCGGGCAGCACCACGCCGACCGACTTCTTGGTGCCGTCGGGGAAGGTGATGCCGTGGCTGACGCACTTGCCGTCGAAGTAGACATTGGCCTGGGTGGTGACGGCAACGCCGTCGATGCGCGAGGTGGTCATGTGAGGAGGGTCCGGAAAAAGAAACGGGCGCCGAACGGCGCCCGGGTAACCCAGCATTTTAGGGGGCTGCGCATGCTGCCCCAGTGTGGGTCAGGGAAGGTTGGTCCAGTACACCGCGTAATTTGCATTGACATAAAGGCGACCACCGCACACGGCCAGTCCACCAATGGCGTCCAACGCGGCCGGAAGGGAGCCGAAGTAAACACCAGAGCTGTATGCGGTTCCGATCACGGTAGTCACGTCGCCCGCCGGGGTGATCTTCCGAACCGTGTAGCCGTCCCTGTCCCCGACATACACATTGCCAGTTGATTTATCAACTGCTATTGCAAAAGGGTTGTCAAACTTGGCTGCAGTTCCCGGGCCGTCAACAACGCCAGGTGAGGACTGACCGGCGAGTGTGGTGACGAGACCTGTTGGAGTGATTTTTCGAATTCGGTGATTCAATTCATCTGCAACATAAATATTGTTGCCTGAATCAATTGCGATTTGCCCCGGGTCATTAAATCTGGCGGTTGTTCCCTGGCCATCTGAAAACCCACTTCTGTTGTATGCGAGTACAGATGAGTCGGCTCCTGCAAATGTACTTACTATGCCTGTAGGAGTGATTTTTCGAATGGCATTATTTCCGCTTTCACTAACAAAAATATTCCCATTTGAATCAATTGCGATCCCTGCAATTTTTTGAAATCGAGCGGCTGACGCAACGCCATTTACATAGCCAGAATTCGCGGTCAAGCTGCCTGCAATTGTTGTGACCAATCCGGCTGGCGTGATCGATCGAACTGTCTTGTAGTCAGCTGTGTACCCCGTTCCATTGGCCGCAAAAGTCACTGAGCGTAGCTCATCGAAAGCTGCTCCACTCCCTGTCCCATCGGCGTAGTTGTACGGACCGTTTCGATTTCCTACCCAACTTGTGACCAACCCTGCGGAGTTGATCAGCCGAATTTCACTGCCGCTCATATAGTCGGAGCTGTCGGTGACAAAAAGGGTGCCTGCAGGATTGCAAGCCATGCCACGCAACTCCTTGAATCGTGCGGATTCGCCGAGCCCATTGACGTAACCAGAGGCATTCACTTTTCCTGCGAACGAAGCCAGCGCCTTGTCATAGCTCCCCACTGCAGCATTGACGTAATACCCCACGCCTTCGTAGTTGTACGTCGCCGAGAGGTTGGCGATGATCGAATCGCGTTCGGCGGCACTGGTGGTGTAGAAATGGAAGCCCTTCTGGCGGTGATAAAAGCGGTAGAGGCCGGTGGTGCCCGCCAGGGCAGTCTTGGCGGCGTAATAGGCAACACCATCCAGATTCATTTCCGGGCGGCTGGCCTGGATCTGTGCCTTTTCCGTTTCGCTGATGGTGAAGAAATGGGCGCCCGTAAGGGTGTTGTAGAAGCGGTAGACCGGCGATAGTCCGGTGTCGGCGCTGGCCCAGGCCGAGAACACCGCGCCTTCGTACCGGAACTGGGGCAGGGTGTTGAGGGTGCGGTCGCGCTCGGTCAGGTCGCGAGTGAACAGGTGCGCGCCTGTATTGATGTTGTAGAAGCGGTAGAGTGGGGCGCTCGGCGCCACAAAAGCCTTGGTGCTGGCGCCTAACGACTTTTGTGTCGTTCCATCCGAACTTGACGGTGATGGCTGCTGGACTTCCGCCCGGTTCAGGGCAGCAGATTCCGACCAGTACTGCACGTCCTTTTCGGAAACGTTGTCCTCGCTGGTCTTGGCCGTGGTGGTGTCATTGGTGGTGGTGGAAGCCGCCACCAGCGGATCGCTGGTATCGGTTCTCGGGTCGTGGCCGCCGCCGCAGGCGGCCAGAAGAGCGCTCAGGCATAGCGCCAGCGCCCGTGTCGGATGACGGGTCATGTGATTCCTCCCTGGGTTCGTGAAACTGACGCAGAAAATTGTAGTGCTTCCGGCCTAATGAATTCGGGTGTGGACGCTGGCCTGATGGGTTCATCCTCCCGATGGAGGATGCCCCGGCAAGAAAAAAGGGCTGGCGCGTTTCCGCGCCAGCCCTGGATTCAGGCTTATCGGTTTCTGATCAGTTCAACGGCCAGGCTTTGTAGGCGATACCTTCGTAGTTGTAGTACTGCCCCAGGGTGGCAATGATGTTGTCGCGTTCTGCCACGCTGGCGGTGTAGAGGTGGGTTCCCACGCCAAGCCGGTAGAAGCGGTAAACGTCGACTGTGCCCGCAATCGCGGAGCCGGCGGGCGGCGCGTACCAGGCGATGCCTTCATAGGTGTAGACGTTGGAGAGGTTGGCGATGACGTAGGCTTTTTCGGTTTCGCTGTTGGTGTAGAAATGCACACCCAGTCGGGTGTTGTAGAACCTGTACACGGGACCAAGCCCACTTCCCGCGGCTGGCGAGACCATGTAGACCGGCGATTCGTAAGTCAGTGCCGGGTTGTTGGTCCGGGCGGCATCCCGCTCGTCGGCATTGGCACTGAAGAAATGGGCGCCATTGCCGGTGTTGTAGAAGCGGAAGACCATCCGGTAGCCCGGATTGAGCCAGTTGATCAGGCCGTTTTCATAGGCCAGGTCGAAGCGACCGTAGTAGTCCTTGCCGGCGGTGTTGGTGCAGGTAGAAGTCCCTCCCCACAGTTGGCCAATCACCTTGGGGTTGGCGGTGGTGCCGTCGTGGAGCAGGGAGGAGCCACTGCTGCCGCCTTCGGTGATGCCGGAGCTCCAGCTCACTTCGTACATCGGGTACTTGTCGTCGGTCCAGGTGTCACCCAGGTCATTGCCGATGTACAGGAAGTAGTTCGTCAGCACGCCATCGCTGCGACGCATCCAGCCACCGGTCGGGTGGTGCAGGGAGACGTAGTTGGTGCCCGTGTTGACGCTGTGGCGCTGGAAGGCCCAGCCGGCATACATCACGCCGGCAGGAGGTGCGCTGACCAGGTCGATGAGCGAGGTGTCGGTGCCGTCCGAAGTCACGACGATCTGGCCATTGCGCTCGGCGTAGGTGGAGGCTTCCGACTTGTTGTAGCGCAGCGTGGCGCCACCGGCCACCGAGGTCCAGTTCGGATTGATGGTGGTGCTGTTGCAGGCACTGCTGCGGTAGAACCAGTAGGTGACGACCGTGCTGGCGACGGTCTGCGTGCTGATGCAGTGGTTGGCGGTCAGCACATAGCCCAACTGGGATGCGCCGCGATTGGCCACCAGCGTGCCGGAGCAGACGTAGCTGCCTGCACCGTCCGTGAAGTCCATCGTCGTGATGGCGTTGACGGCCGGTGGCAATGTGCAGGTTGCATCCGGGGTCACGGCAGGGCAGTCCGTTTTGGCTTGCAGCTGGCCCAGCTCGGCTTCCATGGCGTTCTGGACCTGGTGGATGAGCTTGGGAATGGCCAGCGAGACACTGGAGGTGTCGCGGCCGGCGGGCAGATCCACTTCGAGCACGGTGGCTTCGCCCATCGTCGCGGGCATCCAGTAGGTGTGGGCATTGGCCGAGTCGCCGTCGGCCGCGACGTTGGTGCGGATGGCGGACTTGATGTGCGCTCCGGTGGTTTGCTGCGCCTGGCTGCTGCCGTCCGCATAGACCCGCAGCACGGCGTCGTCGGGCAGGTTCTGCACCTCCAGGCCCAGGCGCAGGGCCTTGGCGCCGGTGGAGCTCAGGCGGATGCTGGCGCGTTGCACGCCGGTGCCGGTGGCAGTCCAGGTCAGGAGCTGTTGCAGGCTCTTGGTCAGGGTGGTGGCCGCGACGGGGCGGGCGAAGCCGGTCTGGTAGGCGCGGGGCTTGAGCAGGCCGCCGTTTTTCTTGTTGTTTTTCTCGCGTTGTTCGAGATCGGCGGCCGATGGCGCGCCCAGATCGACGCTGGCGCCGGACTTGCGAGCCATCTTGTTGTCGATGCTCACCGCCGTGAAGGCCTCGGCGGCGGTGCCGCGCTTGGCTTCCGACGCGGTCGGGGTGACGGCGTCGGCCTTGTTGAGGCTGACCTCCTGGTCGCTGGAGGCCACCGAATTGCTGACTGGCAAGACAGAGGCGTTCTTGGCCGAGGTGGTCGGTGTCGACTCGTTGGCGCCGCCGCAGGCGGCGAGAGCGGCTGCGGCCATCAAGGCCAGCCAGCGCAGGTTCTTCATCATCATGGGCACTTCCTCCTTTTATGGATTGCTCATTTTATGGGCGACCGTTCAGCGGAGCATCACCGCTTCAACACACGGCGGCTCCACTCATCGGCCGAAAACCCGACAGAAACCTCGTTCTCTGCCCATTCGACGACCGGTCGCTTGATCAGGCTGGTGTGGCGTTGCATCACGCCCCGCGCCGCCGTCGCATCGGTCACAACCGCCCGGGTGGCGTCGTCCAGTCCGCGCCAGGTGGTGCCCTTGCGGTTGAGCAGGGGTTCCCAGCCGAGCGCCGCGATCCACCGGTCCAGCGTTACGTCGGAAACACCTTGTTTCTTGAAATCATGAAACTGGTGCGCGATGCCGCGTTCGGTCAGCCAGGCGCGTGCCTTCTTGACGGTGTCGCAATTCGGGATGCCGTAGAGGGTGATCATGGTGGCGATTGTCGGGGCATCGCGCGCGGATGGGACAATCGCCCCCATGCAATCCGTCGACTTGTCCGCACCTCCCACCAGCTTGAACGAATGGCTCGCGCACTGCGAGCGGCAGCACCCTCAGGGCATCAGCGGCATCGAGCTGGGGCTGGACCGGGTCCAGCAGGTTGCCCGGCGCATGGGGCTGGTCATGCCCTGCCCGGTGATCACCGTGGCCGGGACCAACGGCAAGGGGTCCACCTGCGCCATGCTCGAGGCGATCTACAGCGAAGCGGGTTACCGGACCGGTGTCTACACCTCGCCGCACCTGGTGCATTTCGAGGAACGCTGCCGCGTCGGTCGCGAAGCGGTGGCCGCCGAGGCCCTGCTGCCGGCGTTCTCCGAGGTCGAGCGCGCGCGCCTGGGTGATGGCGGGCAGGGCGCCGATGGCGTGGTGGTTCTGACCTATTTCGAGTTCACGACCCTGGTCATTCTGCGCACGCTGGCCGACAGCGGCATCGAGGTGGCGATCCTTGAGGTCGGGCTGGGCGGGCGTCTGGACGCGGTGAACATCGTTGACCCCGACTGTGCGGTCATCACCTGCATCGCGCTGGACCACATGACCTTGCTGGGCAACGACCGGGAGGCGATCGGCTACGAGAAGGCCGGCATCATGCGCACCGGCCGGACCGTGGTCGTGAGCGACCCGGTGCCGCCGCAGAGCGTGCTCGACCGGGCGCTGGAGATCGGCGCCGAACTCTGGCGCATCGGCAAGGATTTTCATTTCGCCGGCGACCAGCAGCAGTGGGGCTGGGCGATGCACCCCTCACACGGCGGGCGCCGTTTCAGTGGCATGGCCTACCCGGCGCTGCGCGGCGCCAACCAGCTGGTCAATGCCTCGGGCGTGCTGGCCGCGATCGAGGCCCTGCGGCCCCGGTTGCCGGTGACGGCGCAGGCGGTGCGCAACGGGCTGGCCATGGTCGAGCTGCCGGGGCGGTTCCAGATCGTGCCAGGCCAGCCGACGCTGGTGCTCGACGTGGCCCACAACCCGCATTCGGTGGCGGCGCTGGCCGAAAACCTCGACGCCATGGGTTACTACCCGGTGACGCACGCCGTGTTCGGCGCGATGGCGGACAAGGACCTGGGTGCGATGCTCGAACGCATCGGCCCCCTGGTTGACCACTGGTACCTGACCGATCTGCCGCTGCCGCGGGCCAGCCTCGCGCAGGATCTGGCCCGCTCGCTGGACGCCAGTCCGGTCACGGCGCCGGGCGGCAAAAGCCGGGTCGCGGGATGCCACGCAACGCCCCTGGACGCCCTGCGTGCAGCGGTCTCTGTAGCAGACCCCGCTGATAGAATCGTGGTCTTTGGCTCCTTCCACACGGTGGGTGGTGTTCTGAGGAATGGTGTGCCGCGTCTGTCGGCCAGGCACCTCGCGGACTGACCCCTTTCGTTCACTTCGCCGGGCTTCACGTCGCATGCTCCTATCCCGTTCCGGTTCAGCAGGCCATTCGGCCCCTCCGCCGCCGCAAAGCATCGAGGCCGTGCGCCGCAAGGCTCGCCATCGCCTGATCGGCGCCGCGGTGCTGGTTCTGGCGGGTGTGCTGGGCTTCCCGCTGCTGTTCGACACGCAACCGCGCCCGATCGCGGTCGACATTCCGATCGAAATCCCTTCGCGCAATCCTGCGCCGACCGCGAAAGGGGAGGTGGCTGCACCGGCAGCGCCTGCCGCCACCAAGTCCACCGCAGTGGCCACGGCCGACAGCCTGGCGGCGCGCGAGGAAGTGATCGAATCCAGGCCGGAGGCCACTGCGCCGTCGCCGAAGCCCGCGGAAAAGCCGGCCGAAAAGCCCGCTGACAAGGCGGCAGACAAGCTCCCTGCGAAAGCCCCGGAAAAGCCGGCGGCCAAGCCCGCGGCCGAGAAGGTCGCCGAAAAGCCCGCAGAAAAACCGGCGGACAAGGCGGTCGACAAACCCGCAGCCGGCAACGAGCGCATCGTGGTGCAGGTGGGCGCGTTTGCCGAGGTCGATCGTGCCCGCGAGGCCCGCCTCAAGCTGGAGCGCGCAGGACTCAAGACATACACCCACGTGGCCGAAACACCGCAGGGGCGCCGCATCCGCGTCCGCATGGGGCCGTTTGCCACCAAGGCCGAGGCCGAGAAGGCCGCCGCAAAGGCGAAGACGCTGGGCTTGCCGGCGGCACTGCTCTGGTTGTGATCGGTCGGTCGAGCGTCCGGGGCCTGGTGTGATCAATTTCGTGGATGGCGTGTTGCTGTTCATCCTGGTGCTGTCGGCGATCGTGGGCATGTGGCGCGGGCTGGTGTACGAGGTGCTTTCCGTGATGGCCTGGGTGGCGGCGTTTGTGCTGGCGCAGCACTATGCGGACCAGGTGGCCGGATGGCTGCCGATGGATGGGGCATCGCCGGGCTTGCGGACTGCGGCCGGTTTCGCCGCGGTATTCGTGGCCAGCGCATTCGCCGGGGGATTCCTGGCCTGGGTGGTGAAAAAAATGGTGGCGGCGGTCGGATTGCGTCCGATCGATCGCGTGTTGGGTGCTGCATTCGGCCTGCTGCGGGGTGCAGTGGTGCTGCTGGCGGTGGCCGTGGTTGTGGGCATGACCCCGCTGCATTCGCAGCCGGGGTGGCAGTCCTCGGCGGTGGCGCGGGTGCTGGTGAGCAGCCTGCATGCGCTCAAGCCCTTGTTGCCGGAGCCGGTGGCCCGTCACCTGACCTGAATCGACAGTCTTAGTTTCGTTGAGGATCCGAACATGTGTGGAATCGTGGGTGTGGTCAGCCAGACACCAGTCAATCAGCTGATCTATGACGCCTTGCTGCTGTTGCAGCACCGTGGCCAGGATGCGGCCGGCATTGCAACGCAGCTGGGGAGCAAGTTCTTCATGCACAAGGCCAAGGGCATGGTGCGCGACGTGTTCCGCACGCGCAACATGCGCGCGCTGCCGGGCAATGTGGGCCTGGGCCAGGTGCGCTATCCGACGGCGGGCAACGCCTTCAGCGAAGAGGAGGCCCAGCCCTTCTATGTCAACGCGCCGTTCGGCATCGTGATGGTGCACAACGGCAACCTGACCAACGCCAAGCTGCTCAAGCAGGAGCTGTTCCAGACCGACCACCGCCACATCAACACGGAGAGCGACTCGGAAGTGTTGCTCAACGTGCTGGCGCACGAGCTGGAGAAGTCCACCCGCGGTGTGACCCTCAAGCCGGCCGATGTGTTCGCGGCGGTGCGTGGCGTGCACCAGCGCATCAAGGGTTCGTATGCGGTGATCGCGCTGATCGCGGGCCATGGCCTGCTGGCGTTCCGTGATCCCTATGGCATCCGTCCGCTGTGCGTGGGCCGCAACGCCGAAGGCTCGGTGATGGTGGCCAGCGAGTCGGTGACGCTCGAAGGCAACGGCTTCGAGCTCGATCGCGATGTGCAGCCGGGCGAAGCCCTGTTCATCGACCTGCAAGGCCAGACCAGCTTCGAGCAATGCGCGGACAAAGTCAGCCACAACCCCTGCATCTTCGAATACGTCTACCTGGCCCGTCCGGATTCGGTGCTCGACGGCATTTCGGTCTACCAGGCGCGCCTGAACCTGGGCAAGACCCTGGCCAAGCGCCTGGTGTCCACCGTGCCGCCCAGCGAGATCGACGTCGTCATCCCCATCCCGGAGTCCTCGCGCCCCAGCGCGATGGAACTGGCCCAGCTGCTGGGCCTGCCGTACCGCGAAGGTTTCGTGAAGAACCGCTATGTCGGCCGCACCTTCATCATGCCCGGCCAGGGCGTGCGCAAGAAGTCGGTGCGCCAGAAGCTCAACGTGATTGCCAGCGAGTTCAAGGGCCGCAACGTGCTGCTGGTGGACGACTCCATCGTGCGTGGCACCACGTCCAAGGAAATCGTGCAGATGGCGCGCGACGCCGGTGCGCGCAAGGTCTACATGGCCAGCGCCGCGCCGCCAGTGCGCTTTCCCAACGTCTACGGCATCGACATGCCCACGCCGCAGGAGCTGGTGGCGCACGACCGCACGGTCGAGCAGATCCGCGAGATCATCGGCTGCGACGCGCTGATCTACCAGGACGTGGACGCGATGAAGCAGGCCATTGGCTCGCTCAACCCCGGCCTGGCCGGTTTCGACGCCTCGTGCTTCGATGGTGTCTACGTCACCGGCGACATCACGCAGGAAACCATTGCCCGCATGAACCAGGGCCGTGACCAGAGCGAAGAAGGTCAGGAAGACGCCTCGCGCCTGGCCCTGCCCAACGCGCAGACCGCCTGAGTGAGGGCCGGATGAGCAAGGACACCTCTTTTCCTGATGCCAACAACCTGCACCGCGAAACGCTCGCGGTGCGCGCGGCCGTCGAGCGCAGCCAGTACGGCGAAAACTCCGAAGCGCTGTTTCTGACCAGCGGTTATGTGCAGCCGTCGGCAGCGGCCGCGGCCGCGCGGTTTGCCGGCGACGAGGACGGTTTCACTTATGGCCGCTACGGCAACCCCACTGTCACCAGCTTCGAGCAGCGTCTGGCCGCGCTAGAAGGCGCGCCGGCCTGCATCTCCACCGCCTCGGGCATGTCGGCCATCCTCATGATGTGCATGGGCCTGCTCAAGGCGGGCGACCACGTGCTGTGCTCGCGTTCGATGTTTGGCTCGACCATCAAGCTGATCGGTTCCGATCTCGCCAAGTTTGGCGTGGAGTCCAGCTTCGTCTCGCAGACCGACGTCGGTGAGTGGAAGGCGGCCATCAAACCCAACACGCGCCTGCTCTTCGCCGAGACGCCGACCAACCCGCTGACCGAGGTCTGCGACATCCGCGCGCTGGCCGATCTGGCGCACAACGCCGGCGCGCTGCTCGCGGTCGACAACTGCTTTGCCACGCCGGCGCTGCAACGGCCGATGTCGCTGGGCGCCGACATCGTCATGCACTCCGGCACCAAGTTCCTCGACGGCCAGGGGCGCGTCATGGCCGGTGCGCTGTGTGCCAGCGAAGAGCTGGTCAACAAGACCTTCCTGCCGGTGCTCAAGAGTGGCGGCATGACGCTCGCGCCGTTCAATGCCTGGGTCGTCCTCAAGGGGCTCGAAACGCTGGACCTGCGGCTGCGCGCGCAGTCGGCGCAGGCGCTGGCACTGGCGCAGTGGCTGGAATCGCATCCCGCAGTGGCGCGCGTCTTCTACCCGGGCTTGATGAGCCACCCGCAGCACGCGTTGGCCCTGCAGCAGCAGTCCGGCCTCGGTGGAGCTGTCTTGTCCTTCGAGGTCAAGGCCTCCGACGCCGATCAGGCCCGCGCGCGGGCCTTCCATGTGCTGGACTCGATGCAGGTCCTGTCGCTGTCGACCAACCTAGGCGACACCAAGACCCTGTGCGCCCACCCGGCCAGCACCTCGCATGGCCGCCTGACCGAGGCGCAGCGCCAGGCCGCGGGTGTGAGCCAGGGGTTGATCCGCGTGGCCGTCGGCCTTGAACACCTGGACGACATCCGCACCGACCTGGACCGCGGCCTCTCCAGCATCTGATGCTCAGCCTCTGAATCCTCTGAACCGTCCCATGACCGTCCGCACCCGTTTCGCTCCTTCGCCCACCGGTTTCATCCACCTGGGCAACATCCGCTCCGCGCTGTATCCGTGGGCGTTTGCCCGTGCCAACCAGGGCACCTTCATTCTTCGCATCGAAGACACCGACCTGGAGCGCTCCACGCAAGCGGCCGTGGACGTGATCATCGAAGGCATGAAGTGGCTGGGCCTCGATCACGACGAGGGCCCGTTCTATCAGATGCAGCGCATGGACCGGTACAAGGTCGTGCTGGCCAAGATGCAGGCCAAAGGGCTGGTCTATCCCTGCTACATGAGCGTGGAAGAACTCGATGCACTGCGCGAGCGCCAGATGGCCAACAAGGAAAAGCCGCGTTACGACGGCACCTGGCGCCCCGAACCGGGCAAGACCCTGCCCGCCATCCCCGAGGGCGTGAGGCCCGTGCTGCGTTTCAAGAACCCGCAGGGTGGTTCGGTGGTGTGGGAAGACAAGGTCAAGGGCCGTGTCGAGTTCAGCAACGACGAACTCGATGACCTGGTGATCGCGCGCCCCGACGGCACGCCGACCTACAACTTCTGCGTCGTGGTGGACGACATCGACATGGACATCACGCACGTGATCCGTGGCGACGACCACGTGAACAACACGCCGCGCCAGATCAACATCTTCCGCGCACTGGGCAAAGAGCCGCCCGTGTACGCCCACCTGCCGACGGTGCTGAACGAGCAGGGCGAGAAGATGAGCAAGCGCAACGGCGCCAAGCCGGTGACGCAGTACCGCGAAGAAGGCTATCTGCCCGACGCGATGGTGAACTACCTGGCACGTCTGGGCTGGAGCCATGGCGACGACGAGATCTTCAGCCGCGGGCAGTTCCTGCAGTGGTTCAACCTCGACCACCTGGGCAGCAGCGCCGGCCGTTTCGACGAGGCCAAGCTGCGCTGGGTCAACGCCCAGCATCTGAAGGCCATGGACGATGCGGCGCTGGCGCCGCTGGTGGGCGAGCAGCTCGCCAAGCGGGGCATCACCGCCGACGAGCGCCTGCCGCGCATCTGTGGCCTGTTCAAGGACCGTTGCGACACGCTCGTGGTGCTGGCCGACTGGGCGGCGGCGTTCTATGCCGACATCACACCGTCGGACGCCGAGCGCGCACAGCACATCACCGACGCGATCCGTCCCGTGCTGCAGACCCTGGCCCAGAAGCTGGCCGAGTGTGCCTGGGACAAGGCCGCCATCTCCGCAGCCATCAAGGAAACCATCACCGCCCACGGTGTGAAGATGCCGCAACTGGCGATGCCGGTGCGGGTGCTGGTGATGGGCACGGCCCAGACGCCGTCGCTCGATGCGGTGCTCGAACTGCAAAATCGTCAAACAGTTTTGTCGAGGTTGCAGAAAGCCTGAAAAATGGTCTATAATTTGAGTCTTGCTGATTCGCGCTGAGTTGTTCGCAACAAAGCACGAAACAGTAACCCAGAAGTGGATTTCGTGGGGGTATAGCTCAGCTGGGAGAGCGCTTGCATGGCATGCAAGAGGTCAGCGGTTCGATCCCGCTTACCTCCACCAAAAATTGAAGAATTGTGCCCTTGTGGCTTGCTACAATGCACAGTTCGGTTCTTAGGTTATGACCCTATCGTCTAGAGGCCTAGGACATCACCCTTTCACGGTGAGTACCGGGGTTCGAATCCCCGTAGGGTCGCCAAGTTTGTGGCACTTGGCCTGAAGCGCGAGCAACAGGCAAAAAGCTGCACCACGCGGAGTGGTAGTTCAGTTGGTTAGAATACCGGCCTGTCACGCCGGGGGTCGCGGGTTCGAGCCCCGTCCACTCCGCCAGTCACGGAAAAGCCGTTCAGACGTCAGTCTGAGCGGCTTTTTTCTTGCCTGCGCGCGCCTGGCGCGCGCTTTTTCAGGCGGTCCTGGCGACCGGGCGCTTGACCAGGCCGGTCGACAGCGACGTGCCCACCATGATGACAAGCCCGCAGCCGATCATCCAGGGCGTGATGTGTTCGTTCAGGAACAGACGGCCGTAGAACAATGCAAACACAGGCACCAGGAAGGTCACGGTCAGTGCCTTGCTCGGACCGGCTTTTGCAATGATGCGGAAAAACAGGATGTAGGCCAGCGAGGTGCACAGCAGCGCAACCGCCACCATCGCGCTCCAGGCACCCGTGCTCACCGTCTGGGCTGGCCAGAGCCACCAGGTCGGCAGGGCCAGCCCCAGCGCCGCGCCGATCTGGCTGCCGGACGCGGTGGCCAGCGGATGCACACCGGTCAGGTAGCGCTTGGTGAAACTTGCGGCCAGCCCGTAGCAGGCCGTGGCCAGCAGGCAGGCCAGCATGGCCAGCAGGGCTTCTCCCGATGACGCCGCTCCCGGCGCCAGACTGAAGCCCGACTTGCCGATCACCAGCAGACACACGCCGACGAACCCGATTGCCAGTCCAGCGGAGCGCATCGCGTCGGGCCGGTCCTTGAGCCAGACCCAGGCCACGGCCGCGCCGGTCAGCGGCACGGTGGCGTTGAGGATCGAGGTCAGGCCGGTGCTGATGTGCATCACGGCGAACGCGAAGAGAGCGAACGGGATGCCCGAGTTGAGCAAGCCGACAAACAGGATCTTTCCCATGCGTTGCCGGAAGCCCGCCCAGACACCGGACACGAAAAACACCGGCAGCAGGAAGAGGGCGGCCAGTGCCACGCGCACGCCGGCAGTGGGCAATGCGCCGAACTCGGCAGCGCCCAGGCGCATGAAGAGAAACGAGGAACCCCAGAGGGCGGCCAGGAGAAGGAATTCTCCGATCAGGGACAGTGGCATGGGGATGAACTCAGAGGTCGCCGCTTTCCAGCAGCAGCAGCGCCCGTTTGCGCTCCAGTCCACCAGCATAGCCCGTGAGGGCGCCATTGGCACCGAGCACCCGGTGGCATGGCACCACGATGCTCAGGGGATTGCGGCCCACGGCGGCCCCCACGGCCCGCACGGCGTTTGGTCGTCCGATGTGCCGGGCCAGCGCGCCGTAGCTGGTCGTTTGCCCGGCCGGGATCTCGAGCAGCGCTCGCCAGACATCCTGCTGAAATGCGGTGCCCTGTGCGAGGTCGAGCGGAATGGCGAAGCGCGGGCGCTTGCCCTGAAAGTAGGCCGCGATCTGTCGGGCTGCATCGTCCAGCACAGGGTGCTGCTCGACCGTTGGCCAACTGGCCAGACGTTCGGCGGAAGGGCCGTGCCGCTGGTCGTGCACGAACCAGGTGCCGGCCAGCCCTTGCGGGCTCGCCAACAGGCGCAGGTCGCCCAGCGGGGTGGCAACCACCTTTTGCAGACATGGGTTTGGCGTGTTCATGGCGAGGTTTTCTGGGTTGGAGGGTGGGCCGGTGGTGCGCTCCAGGCGCGGATGAGTGCATAGCTGCGCCAGGGCCGCCAGCGCTGAGAAAGTTGTTCGGCCTCCTTGCGGGCGCCGGGCGTTCCGGGTGCGGCGAGACCGAGCGCATGGTGCATGGCGATGTCGCCCGCGGGCCAGGCGTCGGGCCAGCGCAGGGCGCGCATGGCGATGTAGTGCGCTGTCCAGGGGCCGATGCCCGGCAGGGTCTGCAGGGTCTGGATTTCGCGATCCGGGTCGGCACCATCGTTCAGTGTCAGTGTGCCGCCCAACACGGCCCGGGCCAGGGCCTGCAGGGCGGCCTGCCGTTGGCGGACGATGCCGATCTCGCCGAGCCGGGCAGGATCGACAGTGGCCAGGGCTTCGGGAGTCGGGAACAGGCGATCCAGGTCGGGCCAGCCAGTGTCCAGGGGCTCGCCCAGGTCCCGGGCCAGCCGGTCGGCAAGGGTGCGCGCCGCGGCGACGGTGACCTGCTGACCGAGGATGGCGCGCACCGCCAGTTCAAAGCCATCGAATGCGCCAGGCACGCGCAGGCCATCCCCTGCCGGAAAGTCGCGGTGCAGGACGGCATCGATGGCCTGCGGATCGGCATCCAGATCGAAGGCGGCACGCACCCGCGCGATCACCCAGGGCAGCGCCGGAACCAGGCCGTCGCTGACCCGCAGCACCAGTTGTCCGGCGTCGGGTTCGAGTTGCACCTGCAACCATCCCCGGTGCTCCGACCCCCGCGCCGACAACCGCAGCGTGCGCCGCAGGCTGAGCGAGGCCGGATCGATCCGCTCGATGCCGGGCAGGGCGCGGGTCGCCATGAATCCGATCAGTGCCTGGGCCTGGTACGGCGGTCTCCAGGCCAGGCGGATGCCGCTGCCGCCGGACGAGGCCCCGGTGCTGCCACCGCGCCGCATCTGCGTCGGGTTCATGCCGTAACGCCCGGCGAACGCGGCGTTGAAACGGCGCACGCTGGCGAATCCCGACATCAGGGCGACGTCGGCCACGGGCAGCGTGGTGTCCGCCAGCAGTTGTTTGGCCGACAGCAAGCGCCGGGTGAGCAGGTACTGCAGGGGCGAGACGCCCAGCCGGTCTTCGAACAGGCGCCGCAGGTGCCGGTCGCTCACGCCCAGGCGCGACGCCAGCTGCGCCACGGCCGAGGCCGTGCCGTCGCCGCGGTCCGGCTGGTCCAGCCAGGCGGTGGCCTGCCGGACCAGGATGTCACCGGCGTCTTCGGTCGACCAGTGCCGGTCGCGGGGCGCCAGTTCCGGGCGGCAGCGCAGGCAGGGGCGAAAGCCAGCTTGCTCGGCCTGGGCGGCGTGCTCAAAAAAGCGGCAGTTTCCCCGCTGCGGCGTGCGGACGCGGCAGACCGGGCGGCAGTAGATGCCGGTCGAGGTGACACCGGTGAAGAAACGGCCGTCAAAACGCGCGTCCCGGGTGCTCAGGGCGCGGTAGAGGGCGTCTTCGTCCATGGCTGGTTGGTCGGGCATGGCGACATGGTAGGTCTTGAAGGCGTATGTGGCTGGCCGTTTCCGGACATGTGCCTGCCCGGTAACCGGCGGCCGGCCACCTACAATTCAAGGTTTGCCACTTCGGGTTCCTCCATGCAGCTGACCGCGTCCATTTTCAAGGCCTATGACATCCGTGGCATCGTCCCCGGTGCGCTCAACGAAGTGGTGGCCGAGGCGCTCGGTCTGGCGTTCGGCACCGTGGCCCTGCAGCAGGGCGAACGCACCGTGGCGGTCGGCCGGGACGGGCGCCTGAGCGGTCCGGCGCTTTCGGCGGCCCTGATCCGTGGTCTGGTCGCGTCCGGCGTCGACGTGATCGACATCGGCGTGGCCACCACCCCCATGCTGTACTTCGCCGCCGCGACGCTGTGCAGCAGTGGCATCCAGGTCACCGGCTCCCACAACCCCAAGGACTACAACGGCTTCAAGATGGTCATGGGCGGCCGTGCGATCTACGGCGACGACATCCAGGCGCTGCGCCGGATGATGGAGGCGGAGACCCATGTGCGCCAGGACGGCGGCAAGGTGCGCCACGTCAATGTGCTGGCGCCGTACACCGACCGCATCGTCGGCGACGTGAAGCTCGCGCGTCCGATGAAGGTGGTGGTCGACTGCGGCAACGGCGTGGCCGGCGCCTCGGCGCCGGCGCTGTTCCGCGCGCTGGGCTGCGAGGTGATCGAACTGTTCAGCGAAGTCGATGGCAACTTCCCGAACCACCACCCGGACCCGAGCAAGCCAGAGAACCTGCAGGACCTGATCCGCACGCTGCGCGAGACCGACGCCGAACTGGGCATGGCCTTTGACGGCGACGGCGACCGGCTGGGCATCGTCACCAAGGACGGCCAGACCATCTTCCCCGACCGCCAGATGATCCTGTTCTCGCAGGACGTGCTCTCGCGCGTGCCGGGCGGAAAAATCATCTTCGACGTCAAGTGCTCGCAGCGCCTGGCGCCCGCGATCGAGGCGGCCGGCGGCGTGGCCCACATCTACAAGACCGGCCATTCGCTGATCAAGGCGCGCATGAAGGAACTCGACAGCCCGCTGGGTGGCGAGATGAGCGGTCACATCTTCTTCAAGGAGCGCTGGTTCGGTTTCGACGACGGCACCTACGCCGGCGCGCGCCTGCTGGAAATCCTCAGCCGCAGCCCCGATGCCAACGCGGTGCTCAACGCCCTGCCGACCAGCCACAGCACGCCCGAGCTGAACGTGGCCTGCGCCGAAGGCGAACCGCATGCGGTGGTGGACAAGCTGGTGACACAGGCCCGCTTCGAGGCGCCTGCCAGCATCTCGACCATCGACGGCCTGCGTGTGGACTGGCCGGACGGTTTCGGCCTGATCCGCGCCTCGAACACCACGCCGGTGCTGGTGCTGCGCTTCGAGGGGCACACGGCCGAGGCCCTGCACCGCATCGAACACACCATGCTCGATCTGCTGCGGCAGGCCAAGCCCGACGCCGTCGTGGGCGCCAGCGCGCACTGAGGTTCCGGCTTGCGGACAGAGACACCACCGACACTGGATCCGGCGCGTCTGGCCGGGGGCGTGCTCGATGCCGTCACGGTCATCGTGGTCACCCGCGAGAGCGCGCATTGCCTGGCGGGGCTCCATTCCCTGCTGTCGCAGTGCCCGAATGTCATCGTGTCGGACAACGGCAGTGCAGACGGCACCGCGGCCAGTGCGCGCCGCCTGTGGCCGCAGGCGATCGTGCTCGAACACGGCCGCAACCTCGGTTTCGGTGCGGCCAACAACCGGGCACTGGCCCGGGTGCAGACGCCGTTCGCCTTTCTGCTCAACCCGGATTGCGTGATGGAGCGTGCCGGGCTGGAGCGCCTGCTGACCCTGGCTGGCGAGATGCCACAGGCTGCCCTCATCGCACCGCAGCTGGTCGGGCCCTCGGGCAGGCCCGAGATCAACTACCGCTGGCCACAGACCTACTGGGCGCCGCGCGGCCCGGCCGCCACCGGGCCGGTCTGCGTTGGCTTCGTCTGTGGCGCGGCGATGCTGTTTCGCATGGCGTCCTTCCGCGAGGTGGGCTTTTTCGACGAACAGTTCTTCCTGTACTACGAGGACGACGACCTTTGCCTGCGGCTGTTCGAGGCGCGGCAGAACATCGTGCTGGAGCCTTCGGTGCAGGCGGTCCACCATTCCCGCGGATCGGTGCGGGGTGCCTCGCCGTGGCGGCACGAGTTCGCCCGGGGTTTCCACCACGCCCAGTCCAAGCTGCTGTTTGCGCAGAAGTACCGCTCCAGGGAAGAGGCCCACCGTCTGCGCCGCTGGCTGCTGCTGCTGACCACGCTGGGCCTGCCCCTGCGTGCCATTGTTTTTTCCCCCAAGCTGCTGGCCCGCATGGCGGGTCGATGGCAGGGGTTGCTGAGCTGGAGGGCACGTGGCTGACATCCGCAACGGCAAGCCGACCCTGTGCATCGGCATCCTGACCCTGAACGAAGCGCACCGGATCGCGCGCTGCATCCGCAGCGCCGCCTTTGCCGACCAGGTGGTGGTGATCGACGGTGGCAGCGGGGACCAGACCTGCGACATTGCCCGCGAGATGGGGGCGCAGGTGCATGTGTGCCCCGACTGGCAGGGGTTTGCCGAGCAGCGCAACCGCCTGATCTCGAAGGTCGACGCCGACTACGTGTTCTTCCTGGACGCCGACGAGGTGATTCCCGAAGCGCTGGCGTCCGAGATTCGCGCAGCGGTGGCTTCCGGAGAGCACGCGGTGTGGAGGATTTACTGGGACCAGGTGGCGTTTGGTCGCACACTGCACCGCATGGCCAAGACCGAGGGAGGGGTGTGGCGCCTGTTCCGCACCGACCAGTTGCTGCGCTACGAAGGCGTGGTGCACGAGCACGCGGTGCTGCGGGATCCGGCCACGCCGGTGCGCAACTTCCGCCACCGCCTGCTGCATCACTCGCGCGAGACGGTCTATGGCGGTCTGCTGAAGATGGCGCAGTACGCGCAGCTCGGCGCGGTGCGCCGCGCGCAGGGTGGCCACCGCGGCGGTGTGCTGCGGGGGCTGGCCTCGGCGACCAGCAATTTCGTGCGCCTGTACCTGTTCCGCCGCGGATTCCTGTGCGGTGCGGAGGGCTTCCTGTTCTGCCTGCTGGTGGCGCTGGAGTGCTTCTTCCGCTACGCGATCCTCCGTTACGACCAGCCGGTGGCTGGCGACACCCTGGTCAAGCGATGAGTCACACGGGATGGACGAACATGAACCGGGAACTGACCCGGTCATCGATACACAAGACAAGGCAGCAATGAGTTTCCGTTCATTTGCCCGCAGGGCCGCCGTCTGCAGCGTGGTGCTGCTGTTCGGCGCATTTCCGATCTCGGTTGCGCTGGCCAACAGCCTGATGCTGCTGGCCGTGGTGTTCGGGGCGCTCAGCCTCGACGGTCCCGGCTGGCGCGATTTCTTCAGCCGCTCCTGGTCCAACCCGGTGGTGCGGCCCGCGCTGGCGCTGGTGCTGCTGATCGTGCTGGCATCGTTCTGGTCACCGGCCAGCTGGGAGGAGATTGGCGGCTACTACAAGAAGGACGTGAAGTTCCTGATCCTGCCGGCCTTCATCTACCTGCTGTCGCGGCGCGAGGAGCGCGGGTACTGCTGGACCGCCTTCGGCCTGGCGATGCTGTTCACGCTGGTGTCGACCTGGCTCAACGTCTGGTTCCAGCTGCCCTGGTCGCGCACCTTCAACCAGGGGTTCGGGGCCGACCACACGGTGTTCAAGGACCACATCTCGCAGGGCATCATGATGTCGCTGTTCGTGTCCCTGTGCATGCACTGGGCGATCAAGGCGCGCTCGCGCTGGATGTCCATCCTGTTCTGGCTGGTGGCCGGCCTGGGCGCCGCCAGTGTCCTGCTGCTGACGCAGAGCCGCACCGGCTATCTGGGCCTGCTCCTGTCGCTGGTGGTCTTCGCGCTGACCCTGCTGTGGCGGCGTCCGAAGATGCTGGTCGGGGTGGTCGCGGTCGGCGCTGCGGCACTGGTCTCGGCCTACCTGCTCTCGCCCCAGTTCCAGTACCGCACCAACCTGGCCTGGGAAGAAGCCCAGAACCACAGTGCCGGCACGGTGACCTCGGTCGGCGCCCGCATCGAGGTCTGGCGCTTCATGGCCAAACACACGCACAACGCCAAGCTGATGGGGGCCGGCACCGGCTCCTACCCGGTGATCGCGCGGTCCTACTTCAAGGATCCGGAGTTCTGTGCCGCGATCTGTCCGCACCCGCACAACCAGTTCCTGCTGTTCTACTTCGAGCAGGGGGTGCCGGGCCTGATCCTGATCCTGTGGTTCATGCTGGCCATCGTGCGCCAGGGCCTGCGGTTCCAGTCCAGCCACCGCGCGCTGATGCTGGCCTTCGTGGCGATCATGTTCACGTCGAACATGACGCACAGCTCGCTGTGGCTCTCGACCGAGAGCCAGTTCTTCATCCTGATGACGGCGCTGCTGATGGCATCCTCCTGCCGCGGCAGGCACGCGCCGGCGCAGGCGGCGACACCCGCTCAGGTGCCGGCGTAACCCTGCAGCAGATCGGGCCAGCGTTCCTCTTGCCAGTGGAACGGGGAACGGCGGCCCTGTTCCTTGCGCAGCGAGCGCAGCAGGCGTTCCAGGTTCTGTGACTTCCAGGCCTGGCCGCTGCGCACGGCGCATTTGTCGAAATCGACGATCCAGGCACGACCTTCCTGGTCCAGCAGCAGGTTGTGGCAGTTCAGGTCGGAATGGAACACCTGCCGGTCGTGCAGACGGCGGATGGCCGCGCCCAGGGCACGCCAGGCCCCGGATGCCAGCGGCGCGTCCGACAAGCATTGCGCCACGTTGCGGGTGCCGGGGATCATGGCCACCACGATGTCGGCGGTGTAGCCCAGCCCGCGGCAGACCTGCCTGGCGGCCACCGGAGCGGGCACCGGCAGGTCCCAGGTCCGCAGGCGGCGCAGCAGGGTGTATTCCGCCATGGCACGGCTCCTGGCCGGCGCCACGGCGCGGTAGCGGTCGGGGCTGAGCCGGGCCATCAGGCCGCCGCGCCGGTAGTGGCGCAACACGCCTTCGCCATCCCGCAGGGCGATGCGGTGCGCCTGACCACGTCCGCTGCCGGTCGCCAGGGCGCGCTCATCGCCAGACGGCGCAGCGAACACCGTGTCGTCCACCGACGGCAGTTGCTGCGGGTCGAACCACACGGTGGTCGAGCCTTGTCGTTGCACCTTCACCGGCGCGAGTTGCGCGGGCAGCATCGGCGCCCAGACGGTTTGCAGGGCCTGCACGCTGCGCTCGCTGCTGCCCTGCTGGCGCAGCACGAAATCGCGCGCCTGCTGTCCCATGCGCTGCAACAGGGCCTTGTCGCGGATCCATTGCGAGGCCTTGCGCAGCAGCAGGCGGGCCGAGTCGATGCGTTCGCCGGCACCGCAGGTCTCGACGTCCTGGTACAGCTCCTGGAAATGGTGGGTGTGCGGGCCGAACAGCACCGGTTTGCCGCAGGCCATGGCTTCGAGGGCGTTGTGACCACCGATGTGGATCAGGCTGCCGCCGATGAAGCACACGCTGGCGTGCTGGTACCAGAGCGTCAACTCGCCCATGGTGTCGGCCAGCAACACCTGCGTGTCGGCCGCCGGCGTCTCGCCGCGGCTGCGCCGCACGAAATGCAGGCCGCTGGCCGTGACCTGCTCGGCCACGTGATCGAAGCGCTCCGGATGGCGGGGCACCAGGATCAGCAGCGCACCCGGGTGCTGCCGCGCAAACTCGGGCCAGGACGCCAGCAGCGCGGCCTCTTCGCCCTCGTGCGTGCTGCCGGCGACCACGATCGGCCGGCCTTCCAGCCATGGCAGATGGTCGCGCAGGGCCGCATCGCCCTGGTCGAACTTGAGGTTGCCGGTCAGCACCAGCCGGTCGGCAGGCACACCCAGCGCGGCATAGTGTTCGATGCTGGGTGCGTCGGCCGCGGCCACCACCGAGAGTTGCTGCCAGACCGGCGCCATCAGCGCTTTCCAGCGCTGGTAGAACTGGGCCGAATCGGCCGACAGGCGTGCATTCACCAGCGCCACCGGAATGGCGCGGTCGTGGCACTGCCACAGCATTTCCGGCCAGATCTCGCGTTCGATCAGCACCAGCATCGAAGGCTGCAGCCGGTCCAGGAAGCGGCGGGTGGCGCCGGGGGTATCGATGGGCGCGAAGACGTGGCGGATCTGGTCGCCCCAGAGCGCGCGCAGCGTGCGCGCACCGGTGGGCGACTGCGTGCTCACGGTGATCGCATGGGCGGGCCATTGCGCGAGCAGGGCGGAGATCAGTGGCCGCGCGGCCTGCACCTCGCCGACCGACGCCGCATGGATCCACAGACCGCCCAGGCTGGCCGGTTCGGTGGCGATGAAGCCCAGCCGTTCGCGCATGCGTTCGCGGTAGCCGGCGTCCTTGCCGCCGCGCAGCCAGAGCCAGCCCAGCAGGGGCAGCGTCATGCCGCGCAACAGCAGGCGGTAGCCCCGTTGTGCGAGGCTGGTGTCCTTCAGGGCCAAAACCGGTCCCCGCTCAGCGCCAGTGGTCGGCGACCCACTGGGTCGGCAGCACCCGGCGGTACCACTTGCCGCTCTCGCCGGCAATCGCGTCGGGCGGATTGGGCTTGCCGTGGAAGGCGATGAGGCGGGCGCCCTTGGGGATGGTGGGCGGCTTGAACCAGCCCATGATGCCGGGCTGCAGGCAGTGGCGCTTGAAGCTGCGGCACCACTCTTCGGGCCAGTAGCTGAGCTTGCCCTGGCGCGCCAGGTAGAGGGTGATGAACTCCTGCTCGTTGCGCACCGGCGCGATCGAGGCGGGGTAGTCGTTCTTGAGGTGTTCGAGCGCGTCGGCGTGGGCACCGATGGTGTAGAGGTAACACGAGGTGTTGCCCGTGCCGTCCTTCTTGTCCCACTCCTTGATCACGGTGAATTCGCCCTTCTGGTCGAAGAACGGGTCCAGGCTGTCGAGGATGACGATGTCCAGGTCCAGGAACAGGGTGCGGCCCTGCAGGTCGTACAGCGGGTTCGCGAACGAGGTCAGCTTGAGCCAGCCATGGCCAAAGGTCCAGGGTTTGCGCTGGTCGAATTCGTCGAAGCCGACCATGGGGATCGGTTTGACTTCAATGGCCGGATCGATGCCGGCGCCGTCGTCGGTCAGGCAGACAAAGCGGAACGGCCGGTGCAGGTGGCGGCGGACCATGCTGTGCAGCTTGTTGACGTACTCGGGGCCATATTTCTTGCCCCATTTGATGCACAGCACATTGACCGCTTGCATGAATCACCTTTGGCTCTGTCTGGCCACCAAGGACGGTATGTCCTCGGCGGCAGCCCGGCAGTTTATCCCAGCGGGACTTACTTCAGCAGGGCGTTGACCGGTTGCAGGTCTTCGGCCTTGAGCACGCCGCCGGCCTGTTTCAGGCGCAGCTGGCCGACCAGCACGTTGTAGCGCGCCACCGCCAGATCGCGCTTGGTCTGGAACAGCTGGCTCTGGGCATTGAGCACGTCGATGTTGATGCGCACCCCAACCTGGTAGCCCAGCTTGTTGGCGTCCAGCGCGCTCTGGCTCGAGGCTTCGGCCGCCTCCAGCGCCTTGACCTGGCCGGCGCCGGAAATCACGCCGTAATAGGCGCTGCGCACCGCCTGGGCGATGTTGCGCTGGGCGGTCTCGCGGTCGGCACGGGCCTTTTCGGCCAGCGCCACCGTTTCCTTCACGCGGTTCTCGATCGCACTGCCCGCGTAGAGCGGCAGATTGAACTGCAGGCCGATCGAGGCCACGTTGGTGCGCACGTTAGGCACCGTCGGGAAATTCGAACTGGGTCCGCGCGCGACCTGGTACTGCCCGACCAGGTCCAGCGTGGGCTTGTGGCCGGCCTGGGCCTTGCGGGTTTCGAGTTCGGCGATGTCGAGTGCCGTCTGGGCCTGACGCACCAGCGGGTGCTGCTTCTGTGCCTCGCTCACCCAGGCATCCACATCGGTGGGGCGCACATCGGGCAGCACCACCGGCGCCGCCAGCGGTTTCGGGCTGGCGCCGGTGCGGCCGACCAGCTGGTCCAGCGCCAGCTTCTTGACCCGCAGGTCGTTGCTGGCGGCGATCTCCTGTGCGATCACCAGGTCGTACCTGGCCTGGGCTTCGCGCGAATCGGTGACGGTCGAGGTGCCGACCTCGAAGTTGCGCTTGGCCGAGGCCAGCTGTTCGGACACGGCGGTCTTCTGTGCCTGCACGACGGTCAGGGTGTCCTGCGCGGCCAGCACATCGAAGTACGCCTGCGCCGCGCGCACCATCAGGTCCTGCTCGGCCGCTTCCAGCTGCGCACGGGCGATCTCGATCGAGAGCTGGCCCTGTTCATCACTGATCTTGTTGGCCGGGCGGTACAGCGGCTGGCTGGCCGAGAGGGTGACGTTTTGCGAGTGCGTGGCGCGCGAGGTGTCGGTGACGTCGTTGCGGCTGTTGACCGCATTGGCTCCGGCGGCCAGACCAGCCTGTGGTCGCAGCCCGGCGCGGGCCTGCTCGGCCTTGGCCAAGTTGGCGTCGTATTGCGCGCGCGCCGCCTGCAGCGTGGTGTCGTAGCCCTTGGCGGCGTCGTACAGCTCCACCAGGCTCTGTGCCTGCGCACCCGATGCGCCGACCACGAGGGCCACCGCCAGCGACAGACGGCTCAGGGCGGGGAAGCGGGAAACGGAGGGCAGGACGTTCATGGACTTTCCTTGGAAATCGGTGGCGCGGCGAGTTCGGGCGGACGCGGTCTTCAGTAGACCGGGACACCCGGGTCGCGTTGCTGGGACCAGGCGTGGATGCCGCCGGTGATGTTGACGACGGCGCTGAAGCCGTTCTGCATCAGGAAGTGCGCCACCTGGGCGCTGCGCGCGCCGTGGTGGCACAGGCAGGCGATCGGGCGGTCGCGCTCCAGCTCCAGGTAACGCGCCGGCACGCTGCGCATCGGCATGGCCACCAGCTCGAAGCCGTCGGCCCGGACCGAGGCGGTCTGCATCTCCCAGGGCTCGCGCACATCGAGCACGACCGGCACCACGCCGGGCGCCTCTGCGGCGGCTTGCTGGAGCCAGGTATCGAGTTGCGCGGGCTGGATGGCTTGCATGGCGGAATCCCGGAAGGTCAGAAGGCGAAGCGCGAAGGTTCGCTGAAGTTGCGCAGGCGCGGGACGATGGTGTCCCAGGGCTGGGTGGTGGTGTATTGCGCGTCGCCGGTGCGGGTGACCAGGGTGGCGCGCATCATGGGTTCCTGGCCGACGACCGTGATCAGGCGACCGCCCGGGGCCAGCAGGGCCAGCAGGCCGGCCGGCACTTCGGCGATCGAGCCGGAGAACAGGATCGCGTCCCAGGGGCCTTCGGCGGCGCAGGCGGCGAAACTGTTGGCGGCCGCGTCGGCCACGCGCACATCGGCGTTGGTGATGCCGGCCTGCTGCAGGTTCTGGCGCGCGGCGCGGGCGATGGGTTCGTCGATTTCCAGCGAGACCACGCGCTGGGACAGGCTGGCCAGCAGGGCGGTGGTGTAGCCGCTGCCGGTGCCGATTTCCAGCACCTTGTCGGTCGGCTTGAGGGTCAGGTCCTGCACCATGCGGGCCTGCACGCGCGGGGCCAGCATGACCTGGTCGGCGCCGCTGCCCAGGGGCAGTTCCATGTCGACATAGGCCAGCGCCTGGTGGGCGGCGGGCACGAACTGCTCGCGCTTGACGCGGTCCAGCAGCTCCAGCACGGCGGAATCGAGCACGTCCCAGGGGCGGATCTGCTGCTCGATCATGTTGAAACGGGCGCGGTCGAAGCTCATGGCGGTGGAAGAAGTCATTTCTGGATACTCCGGTGGGTATGTTAGCCGATCTGGTTCGATTTTACCGAGCGGGGGCAAAGCCCAGCCGCCGCACCCAACTGGCCAGGTCGTCCATGTAGCAATAGACGACCGGCACCACGACCAGGGTGAGGATGGAAGAAGTGATGACGCCGCCGATCACGGCCTGGCCCATCGGCGCGCGCTGTTCCGAGCCTTCGGTCAGCGCGAACGCGAGCGGCACCATGCCGAACACCATGGCCAGCGTGGTCATCAGGATCGGGCGCAGCCGCACCTTGGCGGCCAGCAGCAGGGCGTCTTCGCGACCCAGCGGCGCGGCGCCGTCCATGCCGTGCCGTGCGCGGATCGCGAAATCGACCAGCAGGATGGCGTTCTTGGTCACCAGGCCCATCAGCAGCACGATGCCGATGACCGAGAACATGCTCATGGTCGAGCCGAACATCAGCAGCGCCAGCACCACGCCGATCAGCGTCAGCGGCAGCGAGGTCATCAGCGCCAGCGGCTGCAGGAAGCTCTGGAACTGGCTGGCCAGGATCATGTAGATGAAGATGATCGCCAGCGCCAGCGCAGAGACCGCGTAGGCGAACGACTCCTGCATGTTCTTGGTCGAGCCGCCGAACTCGTAGCGGTAGCCGGGCGGGAAGCTCATGGTGTCGAGCACCTTGCGGATTTCGGCCGAGACCTCGCCGGCCGAGCGGCCATAGGCGTTGGCGCTGATCGCGACCTCGCGGTTGAGGTTGCGGCGGTTGATCTGGTTCGGGCCGGTCGAGTCGACCACCTGTGCGATCTGACCCAGGCGCACCACGCGGGCCGTGCCGTCGGCGGCGGTGCCGATCACGAAAGGCATCTGTTCCAGGTCGCTGGTGCGGGCGCGCTGCTCGGGCGCCAGCCGCACATTCACGTCGTAGCTCTCGCCGTCGGCCGCGCGCCAGTTGCCCACGGTCTGGCCGGCGACCAGGGTGCGCAGACTGCTGGCGACCGCTGCGCTGCCCAGCCCCGCGTCGGAGGCGATCTCGCGCCGCATCACGATGTCCACGGTCGGCTTGTTGGGCTTGACGCTGGCGTCCAGATCGACCAGTCCGACGATGGGGCGGATGCGCTCCTTGACCTGTTCCGTCAGGCGTTCGAGCTCGGCCAGGTCGTCGCCCTGCAGCGAGAACTCGATCTGCTTGTTGCCGCCCACCGGGTCGAGCAGGCCGGCGTGCGTGACAGTGACGCCGGGCACGGTGCGCAGCCGTTCGCGCAGCTTGGCCGCCATGGCCTCGGCGTTGAGTGTGCGCAGATTCCGGTCCACCAGACGCACATAGACGCTGGCGTACATGGTGCCCTGCGCATTGCCGGTGTTGATGGTGGACAGCGTGTACTTGACCTCGGGGAACTCGCGCAGGATGGCCTCGACCTGCTTGGTCTTGGCTTCGGTGGCCTGCAGCGAGGAACCGACCGGGGTGTAGAACGACAGCGAGGTTTCGGAGAAGTCGGCCTTGGGCACGAACTCGGTGCCCAGCAGCGGCATCATCACGATGCTGCCGGCGAACACCGCGATCGCCAGTCCCATGGTCGCCAGCTTGTGCGAGAGCGACCAGCGCAGCGCGCCCTGGTAGGTGTCGGCCGCGAGATCCTGGAGGTGGTCGAACCAGCCGGTGATGCGACCGATGGTCTTGTCGTAGAGGCTGACCGGCGCCAGGTGCTGGCCGTGTTTGGCGATCTCCGGGTCGTGCCACACCGAGGACAGCATCGGGTCGAGCGTGAAGCTCACGAACATCGAGATCAGCACCGAGGCCACCATGGTGATGCCGAACTCGTGGAAGAACTTGCCGATGATGCCGCCCATGAAGCCGATCGGCAGGAACACCGCGACGATGGACAGCGTGGTCGCCAGCACCGCCAGACCGATTTCGGCCGTGCCGTCCATCGCGGCGTCGAACGGGCGCTTGCCCATCTGCACGTGGCGCACGATGTTCTCGCGCACCACGATGGCGTCGTCGATCAGCAGGCCGACCGAGAGCGTCAGCGCCATCAGCGTGATCATGTTGATCGTGAACCCGAGCAGGTTCATGAAGAAGAAGGTGCCGATCACCGAGATCGGCAGCGTCAGGCCGGTGATGACCGTCGAGCGCCACGAGTTCAGGAACAGGAAGACGATCAGCACGGTCAGCAGCGCGCCCTCGATCAGGGTGCGGCGCACGTTTTCCACCGAGACGCGGATCGGCCGCGAGCCGTCGGCGATCGGTTCGAGTTTCACGCCCGGCGGCAGTTCGGCCTTGAGCGCTTCGACCGCGGCCTTCAGTCCGTCGGTCACCGCGATGGTGTTCTCGTCCTGCGCCTTCTGCACTTGCAGGAGCAGGGTGCGCTGGCCGTTGTAGAGCGCCAGGCTCTCGACCTCCTGTGTGCTGTCGCTGACCTTGGCGACCTGCGACAGCCGCACCGGGCTGCCGCCGCGGCGCGCGACGATGATGTCTTCAAAGTCTTTCGGGTTCTTCAGGCGCGAAAGCACCTGCACCACGCGGTCGCGTTCGCTGGTCTTGAGCGTGCCGACCGGCAGATCCTGGTTCTCGTTGCGCACGGCGGTCGCGACCTGGTCGGCAGTGACGCCCAGCGCCTCCATTGCCGACGGATCGAGGTAGATGTTGACCGCGCGCTTGGCGCCACCGACCAGCGTCACCGAGCCCACGCCGCGCACGTTCTCCAGCCGCTTCTTGAGCGTCTGTTCGGCCCAGGTCGTCAGCTCCACGGCGGAAGGCTGCTTCTGGGCCGCCGCATCCGGCAGCACCGCGACCGACCAGATCGCGCGGCTGGACGGGTCGAAGCGCAGCACCCGCGGCTCCTTCACGTCGGTGCGGAAGCTGGGTTTGAGGATGGCGATCTTCTCGCGCACGTCGTCCGCCGCCTTGCGGCCGTCGATGTGCAACTGGAACTCGATGATGACGACCGACTGCCCTTCGTAACTGCGCGAGGTCAGGGCGTTGACGCCGGCGATGGCGTTGACCGCTTCCTCGACCTTCTTGGTGACCTCGGATTCGACGATCTCGGGCGAGGCTCCCGGGTACTCGGTCGTGATCACGACCACCGGGAAGTCGATGTTGGGAAACTGGTCGACCTTCAGGCGCTGGAAAGCGAACAGCCCCAGCACCAGCAGCGCCAGCATGATCATGGTCGCGAAGACCGGGTTGCGCAGCGAAACGCGGGTGAACCACATGGCGCGGCGCTCAGTTCGAGGTGGCCTTGGCCGGGGCCGCTGCGGTCGATGGGGCCGCGGGCGCCGCCAGCTTCACCTCCGTGCCTTCGCGGATCAGGCCCACCTGCACGCGCAGCAACTGGGTGCCGACCGGCGCGGCGGCCACGCCGTCGAGCACCAGCATCGGCTCGTCGCCCAGCAGGCCCTGGCGGCCCAGGGTCACCGGCACATGCGCGATCTTGCCGCCCTGGATCACCTGGATGTAGGGCTGCGGCTTGTCGTTGCGCACCGCCGAGAGCGGCACGGCCGGGGCGTTCAGCTTGCCGGTCACGATCTCGCCTTGCGCGAACAGGCCCTGGCGCATGCCGGCGGCGGCGGGCAGGCGCAGATAGACCAGCACGCTGCGGCTGCCGGCCTGCACGCTGGGGTTGATGCGCGCCACGGTCGCTTCGACCGGCTTGTCCAGCCCCTCGACGCTGAGGCGGGCCTTCTGGCCGACCGCCACGCTGGCGGCGTCGGCCGGAGCCAGCGCCGCTTCCAGCTCGAAGCTGCTGAGTTCCACGACTTCCAGAATGCGGGCGTCGACGCCGACGCGTTCACCGTTCTGCACCAGCCGGGCCGACACCTGGCCCGAGAGTGGCGAGCGCAGCGTGGTGTCGCCCAGCGCCTTGCGCGCAATGTCCAGGGCGGCGATCGCGGCCTGGTGATTGGCTTCGGCGGCGGCCAGGTTGT
Source organism: Hydrogenophaga sedimenti (assembly GCF_051857515.1). Lineage (NCBI taxonomy): Bacteria > Pseudomonadati > Pseudomonadota > Betaproteobacteria > Burkholderiales > Comamonadaceae > Hydrogenophaga > Hydrogenophaga sedimenti. The sequence goes on along the minus strand of NZ_JBPZHA010000012.1, from coordinate 128,984 downwards.
TCGACGAGGTTTCCAGTGCGGTGGCGGAGATGAAGCCCTGCTGCACCAGCGACTGGTTGTTGTCCTGCGCGCGCTTGGCGATCGCCACCTGCGCCTGCGCCGACTTGGCCTGCTGTTCGGCCTGGCGCACGCGGGCCTGTGCTTCGGTGCTGTCGATGCGCGCGAGCACTTCACCTTCCCTGACGCTGTCGCCTTCGCGCTTGGTGATGCCTTGCACCTCGCCGGCCACCTTGGCCTTGATGGCCGCGGTCTGCAGCGCCTTGAGCGAGCCCGAGACGCCGACCGACTGCGCCAGATCCAGCGCCTGCACGGTTGCCACGTCCTGCGGCGGCAACTGGTAGACCGGGGACTTCTGCGCTTCGGCGGCGGCGGCCGTGGCCGCTTCGCTGGCCGCCTTGCGCTTGCCCAGCGCGCGGGCCACACCCAGAGCGATCGCAATCACCAGCAGGGCCAGCAGCAGCCACTTGATCCAGCCGGAACGGGAAGAGGGAGCGTTCATGGGGCAGTCTTGTCGGGGTTGTTCTGGGGCCGGACCAACATGCCGCCGAGCAGCAGGTCGACCTGGGTCTCGAGAAAGGCCACGGGATCGAGGCGGTCGCTGGGCGGGCAGCAGGGCGCCATCGAGTGTTTCCACATCAGCAGGAAGATCATCGGCGCGATCAGGCTGTAGACCGCGGTGTCCAGGTCCATGGCGCGGAACTCGCCGCGGTCGATGCCGCGCTGCAGGACGCGCTTGAGCAGTTCCTTGCCCGGGTCGATCACCTCGTGCTGGTAGAAGCTGGCGATTTCTGGGAAGGTGCCGGCCTCGCTCATCACCAGCTTGGTGATGCCCGAAGCGGCGGTCATGCCGATGCGTTCCCACCAGGAGCGCATCGTGTATTGCAGCAACTCCGTGCTGTTGCCCTGGAAGGCGGCCAGCTCCTGGTTCCATTCGCCGAAGCGCCCGCTCAGCGTCTCGCGCACCACCGCCTTGAACAGCTCTTCCTTGCTCGGGAAATAGAGGAACAGCGTGCCCTTGGAGACACCCGCGCGCGCGGCGACTTCCTCGACGCGGGTGGCGGCGAAGCCTTTTTCAACGAACAGGGAGAGCGCGGCTTCCAGCAGTTCGCCCGGTCGGGCTTCCTTGCGGCGTTCGCGTTTGGTGGGGGAGAGCGCGGAATTCATCTTCTAATGACTGACTGGTCAGTATCTTAGTTCCCGGCCGGTGCAGCGTCAATCCGCGCGGTCAGCGCCAGCAGGTGTGCCGAGACATCGGCAGGCCAGCCGCCGACCAGTGTCCGCAGCCGCGCCAGCTCGCCAGCGAACAGTGCCCGGCTGATCTCTTCGTAGTGCGGCAGGTCGCCGCCGACGATGGACATGAAGCGGTAGGCGGCGTCGGTGGCGCGCCGCCTCGCGTCGGCCGTGCTGCCTTCGCGCATCGCCGACTGCACCAGCTTGCGCAGCGCGACCGAAGCGCCGCCGGGCTGGCGCGCGAGCCATTCCCAGTGGCGCGGCAGCAGGGTGACTTCGCGCGCCGTCACGCCCAGCTTCGGACGGCCCGGACCGCGGGGCGCCTCGTCGGCGTTTTCGCTTTCGGCGGTTTGCGGCGCGGGAGCTGGCAATAAAGTGAGCAGCTGCTCCAGCGGCGCGCGCCAGTCGAGTTCGATTCGTTCGCTGGTCGCCGCGTCGAGCACCACCGGCATCGCGTTCGGTTCGGCAGCCAGCCGCTGCTGGACGGCGGTGATCACCGCCGCCGGCAGGCCGGCGGCGATGTTGCGGTGGTGTTCGAAGGCGACCCAGGCGGGGTGGTTGGCGGTGGTGGACATGGTGATTTTGGTTTCTTTATTACCCGGGTAAAAATTCTACCTCATTTTTACCCGGGTAATAAGTGGGCGACGCCAAAAGCCACCGCATGGAACAATGGGCTTCAACCACCATTGGACCCCCATGAAGAAACGTCCGCATTCCAGCGCCTCGCGTGTCGCCTCCCGGCTGGCGCAGCTGTCGAACGACGTGCCACAGGTGGTCGCCCACCGCGTGTCGCGCATGGCCACCACCGGCCCCATGCCCTCGGCGCGCGACCGCCAGGAGTTCACCGGCATGGTGGTCGAGAAACCGATGGCCTTCGCCCAGTCCTGCATGAACATGTGGATGGCCGGGTTGCAGGTGCAGCAGACCTACTGGACCTCGCTCTCGCGCGCCATGCTGCAGCCGCCCTGGCTGAGCCTGCGCACGCACGCCGACGCGTTCCACCGCGCGGGGCAGGGCGGCTGGTTCGTGCTCGACCAGGGCATCGGCCCGATCCAGCGCCAGGCCTCTTCCAATGCGCGGCGCCTGAACCGGCGCGGGAGCCGCTGAGCGGCCGATCGCAAGACCCATGGCACCCGCCTGGGAAGCCCGTTGTTCACTTTCAGTCCACCGTGAAGTCCACCATTCGACGCCTCGCCTCCACCGCGCTCGCGGCCCTGCTGACCCTGGCCCTCGCGCCCGCCGCCCACGCCGGCCCGCTGCAGGCCTTTCTTGACCGCTTCATCGAAAAGGAAGACCTGCCCGGCGCCGTGCTGCTGGTCTCGGGGCCGGAAGGGCGCGAGATCGCCGCCTCCGGCGTCGCGCGCCGCAAGCCGCGCGAAGACATGACGCCCGACACGCGGTTCTACATCGCGTCCTCCGGCAAGCTCACCACCGCGACCGCCGCGCTGCAGCTGGTCAAGGAAGGCAAGCTGCAGCTCGACGAACCCGTCTGGCCGCGCCTCAAGGACGTGCCCGGCCTCGCGAAACTGCGCAACATCCAGAGCGTCACGCTCGACCAGCTGCTCAAGCACCGCACCGGTCTGGCCGAGTACTACACCGACGAATTCGAGGCCAAGGCCCGCCGCCAGCCCGACAAACGCTTCAGCGCCGCCGAGTCGCTCGCGTTTGCCTACGGTGAGCGTCCGCAGGGCAAACCCGGTCGCCAACACGAATACACGAACACCAACTACGTTCTGCTGGGTGAACTGATCGAACGCACCGACCGCCAGCCCTTCGAGCGCGCGCTCCAGCAGCGCATCTTCGGCCTGGCCGGCATGAGTCACACCAGCGTCGGCGCCAGCAAGACCGAAAAGGGACTGGCCCACGGCTACGCCTACGACGACGAAGGCCGCCTGCGCGACATCAGCGCGTCGGGCTGGAGCGCCATCACCGGCGACGGCCCCATCGTCACCACCGCGGCCGACTACGAAGCCTTCCTGTTCGCCCTGTTCCGCGACGGCAAGCTGCTGCCCAAGGCGCAGGTCGCGCGCATGTGCACGCCGCAGGCCGAAGAGCCCGACAGCGAATACGGCCTGGGCTGCCAGGTCATGGACACCCCCTGGGGCCAGGCCTGGGGCCACAACGGCTCGGTGCCCGGCTTCAACGCCGACACCTGGTACATCCCCAAGCTCGGCATTGCCGTCGTCTTCATGACCAACGGCGACCCCGACAGCGACGATCCGGACATCGTGGTGCGGGCGGTGAAAGCGTATCTGAAGAAGTAGGGCGGCGCGATGCGGTGTGCCAGGAACCTGCGGTACCGCGAGCTGGGCGGCTGGTGCAAGAACGGCGGCACAAAGAGTCCTTGCACCGTCCGGCACTGTTCGATTCTCTGAACGCCGCCATGACACTGCCCTTCGAATATCAGAACCCCACGCTTCAGTTCGAGCGCTTCCTGGTCGACGCCCGCGACGGTGCCGGACTGTCCACCACCAACATGGCGTGGAACATGGTGGTCGGCGTACTGCACGCGTTTCGCCGTCGCCTCACCGTGCCGCAGGCTCTGGCTTTCGCGGCGGTGCTTCCGCCCGTGATCCGCGCGCTTTTCATCGAAGACTGGTCCATCGATCAGGCACCGGTCGCGTTTGGAGAACCGGATGACTGGCTGAAGGACGTGCTCGCGGTCCGCACCGAACGCAACTTCTCGCCGGCCGATGCGGTCGAGTGCGTCGCGACGGCACTGCGTCGGCATGTGGACGTGGCAGCTTTCGACAAGGTACTGGCTCAGCTGCCGCCTGAAGCACGCCTGTACTGGCAGTCCCGATCGACGTGATCTGTTCGCCAGTCTGGCACGATCAATTCCTCCGTCTTGGTAGTCTCTGCATGACCATGAATCTGAAACCATTTCAACGGCTGCTGCCTGTTCTGTTGGCGATCGGCGCGGTCCATGCAGATCCGCTGCCTGAGCGGTTGCGCTCCGAAGGCATCTATCGCAGCGAAACACAAGTGAACTCCGAAGGAAACGACTACGTCAGCCTGCTGAGATTCGCGCCGGACGGACGCGTGTTTCTGACACACGTTTCTGCGCCTGCCAGGCAGGAGAAGGTGTGCGAGTGGTTCAAGCCGGCGCTGGAGGCGCCGCACTGGGCCAAGGGAGCAAGTTTTCAGCTGGACAACAACAGGCTTCGCTTCAGGACGGATTCGCCGAATGCAACGACCTTGTTCGACGGATGGGTCGATGCAGATGTGTTGAAAATGCAGTTGACGGTGCCGACGCGGCAGGGCCTGACCTATCCCCTGACCTTTTCATTCACCGCGTGCCCCTGACGCATGAAAAAGGGCTGCCACCGGCAGCCCTTTTGTTGGGGAAGCGAGAACCGAATCAGTTCGCGAACGCCGCAATCCCCGTGATCGCGCGACCCAGGATCAGCGCGTGCACGTCGTGCGTGCCTTCGTAGGTGTTGACCACCTCGAGGTTGACCAGGTGGCGCGCCACGCCGAACTCGTCGCTGATGCCGTTGCCGCCCATCATGTCGCGCGCCACGCGGGCGATGTCGAGCGCCTTGCCGCAGCTGTTGCGCTTGAGGATGGAGGTGATCTCGACGGCGGCCGTGCCTTCGTCCTTCATGCGGCCCAGGCGCAGGCAGCCCTGCAGGCCCAGGCTGATTTCGGTCAGCATGTCGGCCAGCTTTTTCTGGATCAGCTGGTTGGCGGCCAGCGGGCGGCCGAACTGCTGGCGGTCCAGCACGTACTGGCGGGCACGGAAGTAGCAGTCTTCGGCGGCGCCCAGTGCGCCCCAGGCGATGCCGTAGCGCGCGCTGTTCAGGCAGGTGAACGGGCCCTTCAGGCCACGCACCTCGGGGAAGGCGTTTTCTTCCGGCACGAAGACTTCGTCCATGACGATTTCGCCGGTGATGGAGGCGCGCAGGCCGACCTTGCCGTGCACGGCCGGGGCGGAGAGGCCCTTCCAGCCTTTTTCCAGGATGAAGCCGCGGATCTGGCCGCCGTCGTCCTTGGCCCAGACCACGAACACGTCGGCGATCGGGCTGTTGGTGATCCACATCTTGGCGCCGCTGAGCTTGTAGCCGCCGTCGACCTTCTTGGCGCGCGTGATCATGCTGCCGGGGTCGCTGCCGTGGTTGGGTTCGGTCAGGCCAAAGCACCCGATCCATTCACCGGTGGCCAGCTTGGGCAGGTACTTCTGCTTCTGCGCTTCGGTGCCGAATTCGTTGATCGGCACCATCACCAGCGAGCTCTGCACGCTCATCATCGAGCGGTAGCCGGAGTCCACGCGCTCCACTTCGCGCGCCACCAGGCCGTAGCAAACGTAGTTGAGGCCGGCGCCGCCGTACTGCTCGGGGATGGTCGGGCCGAGCAGGCCCAGTTCGCCCATCTCGCGGAAGATGGACGCGTCGGTGGTTTCGTTGCGGAAGGCCAGCTGCACGCGCGGCAGCAGCTTTTCCTGGCAGTAGGCGCGGGCGGCGTCCTGCACCTGGCGCTCGTCGTCGGTCAGCTGGGCGCTCAGGTGGAAGGGGTCTTCCCAGCTGAAAGTGGCTTTGTTCGATGCCATGGTGCGGGTCTCCGGTGAATGGGGATGAAACTGAAGTTGGGACGGATTGTCGCGGCGGCATGAATAGCTGTCTAATATTGATTACCGATTGATCAATACATAAGGCGTATTCATGGAATTCCGCCACCTGCGCTGTTTCACCGTGCTCGCCGAGGAGCTGCACTTCGGCCGCGCGGCCCAGCGGCTGGCCATGACGCAGCCGCCGCTGTCGCTCAACATCCAGCAACTCGAAGCCGATGTGGGCGCGCGCCTGTTCGAGCGCAACAGCCGGGGCGTAGCGCTCACGGCCGCCGGGCTGGCGTTTCTGCCGCGCGCGCAGGCGCTGCTGGAGCAGGCGGCGCAGGCCGCCCGCGAGGCGCGCGACGTGGGGCAGGGGCTGGCCGGGCAGTTGCAGATCGGCTTTGCCGGCACGGTGCTCTACCGCGGCCTGCCGCAGGTGCTGCGCGATTTCGCCGCCGCGCACCCGAAGCTGCGGCTGGCGCTGCGCGAACTCAGCAGCAGCGAGCAGCTGGTGGAACTGGTGCACGACCGGCTGGACCTGGGTTTCGTGCACACCACGCGCGTGCCGGCGGGCTTCTCGCAGATCCTGGTGTCGAGCCAGCCTTTCATGGCCTGCCTGCCGTCAACGCACCCGCTGGCCCGCAAGAAGCAGCTGTCGCTGGACCAGCTGAAGGGCGATGCGTTCGCCATCGTGATGCGTGCTGTCTCGCCCGATTACCACGACCGCATCCTCGCGGCCTGCGCGGACGCCGGCTTCGAGCCGTCGCTGGCCTTCGAGCTGCGGCACTGGCTCAGTGTGGTCTCGGTGATCGCGCAGAGCCTGGGCGTGGGCCTGGTGCCGGCCGCGCTGCAGCAGGCCGGGCTGCCCGGTGTGGTGTTCCTGCCGCTGGATAGGCCGCTGGCCCCCTACGACACACATTGTCTGTGGCGCACGGAACGCACAGGCCGGGATGGCGGGGCCCAGGGCGCGCTGGGCGCTTTCATCGGCACGGTGCAGAAAGTCGCAGCGCCGCTCACCCATGGATGAGTGCTGCGGAGCCGCCGCCAGACAAGGCTCCGCAGATCGCTCGCCGCTCCGTTGCGGGGACTACGCGCGCGACGCCAGCAACTGCCCACCCCCGTAGCTGCTCAACTCGGGTGGCGTTCCACCCGGGGTCACCTTGACGGCGCAATACTTGAACTCCGGAATCTTGGCAAACGGGTCCAGCGCAGCGTGTGTCAACTTGTTGATCGCGGCCTCGTAGTAGGCAAACGCGACGAAGACGGCGCCTTGCGGCGTGCCTTCGTCTGCGCGCGCCCACAGCGTCACGCGGCCACGTCGGGACTCGATCGTGATGACGTCGCCCGGCTGGATGCCCATTGCGGCCAGGTCCAGCGGATGGATCAGCGCCGTCGGGTCCGGCTCGATGGCATCGAGCACGCTCGCGCGCCGCGTCATGCTTCCCGTGTGCCAGTGTTCCAGCTGCCGTCCGGTGATGAGCACCATCGGGAACTCGGCGTCCGGTCGCTCTGCCGCGGGGATGATGTCGACCGGCACGATGCGCGCCTTGCCTTCTTCGCGCGGAAAACTGTCGGTGAAGACCACCGGCTCGCCGGGATCGCCTTCGTGTCTGCAAGGGTAGGTCACGGCATGCTCGCGATCCAGCCGGTCCCAGGTGATGCCGGCAATGCTGGGCATGGTCAGCCGCATTTCATCGAACACCTGGCTGACGTGGTCGTTGTTCCACGGCAGGTCCAGGCGCTTGCCGATTTCCTGGATGATCCACAGGTCCTGGCGCGCATCGCCCGGCGGCGGAACGGCCTGTCGTCCCATCTGCACGATGCGGTCGGTGTTGGTGAAGGTGCCGGTCTTCTCCGGGAAGGCGCTGGCCGGCAGGATCACGTCGGCCAGGTAGGCCGTCTCGGTCAGGAAGATGTCCTGCACGACCAGGTGCTCGAGCGCCGCCAGCGATTCGCGGGCATGGTTCGCGTCGGGGTCCGACATCGCCGGGTTCTCGCCTTCGATGTACATGCCCTTGATGTCGCCGTGCTGGATGGCGTGCATCACCTCCACCACCGTCAGTCCGACCTTGTCGTCGAGCGTGCCGGGCGCCAGCTGCCAGGCCTTCTCGAAGCGCTCGCGCACCTCGGGCCGGCTGACGTGCTGGTAGTCGGGCAGCATCATCGGGATCAGGCCCGCGTCGGACGCCCCCTGCACATTGTTCTGGCCACGCAGCGGGTGCAGGCCGGTGCCCGGGCGCCCGATCTGGCCGGTGACCAGTGCCAGGGCAATCAGGCAGCGCGCGTTGTCGGTGCCGTGCACGTGCTGGCTGATGCCCATGCCCCACAGGATCATGGAACCCTTGGAGCGCGCGTACAGGCGAGCGACGTGGCGCAGCGTCTCTGCGTCGATGCCGCAGATCGGTGCCATCGCCTCGGGGGTGTACGGCGCGACGTTGGCGCACAGTTCTTCGTAGCCGATCGTGCGGCTGGCGATGAAGGCCTCATCGACCAGACCCTCGTTGACGATGACGTTGAGCAATGCGTTGAGCATCGCCACGTCGGTGTCGGGCTTGAAGGGCAGGAAGCGGTGCGCGATGCGCGCCAGGTCGGAGCGACGCGGATCCATCACGATCAGCTTGGTGCCTTGCCTGACCGCGTTCTTGATGAAGGTCGCCGCCACGGGGTGGTTCACCGTCGGGTTGGAACCGATGACGATGACCACCTCGGCCTGCAGCACGTCCATCACCGGGTTGCTGACGGCACCCGAACCGATGCCTTCCAGCAGCGCCACCACCGACGAGGCATGGCACAGGCGGGTGCAGTGATCGACGTTGTTGGTCCCGAAACCGGTGCGCACGAGCTTCTGGAAGAGATAGGCTTCCTCGTTGCTGCCCTTGGCCGAGCCGAACCCGGCCAGTGCCTGGGGGCCGTCCCGGTCGCGAATCATCTTGAGGCCGCCGCCGGCGAAGTTCAGGGCCTCTTCCCAGGTGGCCTCGCGGAAGACGTCCATCACCCGTGCCGGGTCCATCACGAAGTCGGCCGACTTGGGTGGCGCGTCGGCGCGCCGGATCAGGGGCCGTGTCAACCGGTGCGGGTGATGCGCATAGTCGAATCCGTAACGCCCCTTGACGCACAGCCGGCCGTGGTTGGCCGGCCCGTCGCGCCCCTCGACGTAGCGGATGCGGTCGTCCTTGACATGGAAGGTCAGCTGGCAGCCGACACCGCAGAACGGGCAGACCGAAGCGACCTCGCGGTCGGGCACGCCGAGCGCCGCGTCGCGTGCCGGCATCAGCGCGCCCGTCGGGCAGGCCTGGACACACTCGCCGCAGGCCACACAGGTGGATCCGCCCATCGGGTCGCCCATGTCGAAGACGATCTTCGCCTGGTCGCCCCGGAAGGCCAGGCCGATGACGTCGTTGACCTGTTCATCGCGGCAGGCGCGCAGGCACCGTGTGCACTGGATGCAGGCATCCAGGTTGACCGCGATGGCCGGGTGCGAGGTGTCGGCCTGCGGCTGTGCGCGCGCGCCGAAGCGCGGCTTGCCCACGCCCAGCCTGGCCGACCAGTGGTCGACCTCGTTGTGGCGCGTGTAGTCGGCCTCGGGCATGTCCGACTGCAGCAACTCCAGGACGAGCTTCTGCGACTTCAGCGCCCGCTCGCTGTCGGTGACCACCGTCATGCCTGCGGTGGGCTGGCGGCAGCACGACGGGGCCAGCGTGCGCTCGCCGCCGATCTCGACGACGCAGGCGCGGCAGTTGCCCACGGCCTCCAGGCCGGGCTGGTAACAAAGGTGCGGGATCTCGATGCCCACGCGCCTGGCGACCTCGATGATGGGCTCGCCCGGCAAGGCCGAGACATCGCGGCCATTGAGGCTGAAGCTGATCGTCGAACGTGCATTCATGGCTTCAGCTCCTGCGGGAAATACCGGATCACGCTGTCGACCGGGTTGGGCGCGGCCTGGCCCAGGCCGCAGATCGATGCGTCACGCATGACCTGCGAGAGGTCGGCGAGTAGTTCCAGATCCCAGTGGTCGTGCTCGATCAGCGCGGAGACCTTGGCCGTGCCGTTGCGGCACGGCGTGCACTGTCCACAGGATTCGTGGTGGAAGAAGCGCATGGTGTTGCGCGCCGCCGCCGTGGCCGTGTCGTGGTCCGACAGCACCACGACCGCGGCCGAGCCGATGAAGCAGCCGTGCGGCTGCAGCGTGTCGAAGTCCAGCGGGATGTCGCCCATCGATGCCGGCAGGATGCCACCCGATGCGCCACCCGGCAGGTAGCCGTAGAAGCGATGGCCCTCGGCCATGCCGCCGCAGTGTTCGTCGATCAGCTCGCGGATGGTGATGCCCGCCGGCGCCAGTTTGACGCCAGGCTCCTTCACACGGCCCGAGACCGAAAACGAGCGCAGCCCCTTGCGGCCGTGGCGGCCGTGCGCCGCGAACCAGGCGCCACCCTTGTGCAGGATTTCCGGCACCCAGTACAGCGTCTCGAAGTTGTGCTCCAGCGTCGGGCGCCCGAACAGGCCCACCTGCGCGACATAGGGCGGCCGCAGGCGCGGGATGCCGCGCTTGCCTTCGATGGACTCGATCATCGCGGACTCTTCTCCGCAGATGTAGGCGCCAGCACCGCGGCGCAGCTCGATCTCCGGCATGCCGGGCCAGGGCGGACTGTCGCGCAGTCGCTGGATCTCCTGCTCAAGCAGCGCGCGGCAGCCGTGGTATTCGTCGCGCAGGTAGATGTAGCACTTGTGGATGCCCACCGCCCAGGCGGCGATCAGCATGCCCTCCAGGAAACGGTGCGGGTCGCGCTCGAGGTAGTGGCGGTCCTTGAAGGTGCCGGGCTCGCCTTCGTCGATGTTCACGGCCATCAGGCGCGGCGCTGGCTCGTTGCGCACGATGCGCCACTTGCGCCCGGCAGGAAAGCCGGCGCCACCCAGGCCGCGCAGGCCGGAATCCTCCATCGCCTTGATGACGTCTTCGACTTCGCGTTCGCCGTTGATGCAGCTTTGCAGCAGCGTGTAGCCGCCCTGCGCCTTGTAGGCATCCAGGTCGACATGGCCCGAGGGCACGTCGCGCGTGCGGCCTTCGGACAGCGCGCGTGCGACGGTGTCGACCGTGGCGGCGGCCACCGGGTGCTGGCCGACCACCACCGCGGGCGCCTGCTCGCAGCGGCCCACACAGGGTGCCGGGATCACGCGGACGTCCTTGCCGAGAATGGCCGGCAAGCGCTCCAGCAGATCGCGCGCACCGGCCATCTCGCAACTCAGGCCGTCGCACACGCGAATGGTCAATGCGGCGGGGGGCGTCTGTGCTTCCTTGACGACATCGAAGTGGTGATAGAAGGTCGCCACCTCGTAGACCTCGGTCTGCGCCAGCCCCATGGCCTTGGCCAGTGCCGCGAGGTGGGCGGCACTCAGATGCCCGTGGTGGTCCTGGATTTTGTGCAGGTGCTCGATCAGCAGGTCGCGCTGGGTAGCCGCCTCTCCGATCAGCGCCGCCACCTCGCGAGCGGCTTGCGGGTCGACCTGGCGGCCCTTGGGCGCCTCACGCCGGCGCTGGCGCGTGACCGGGACCGGCTGGATGGGGATGGTTCGTGCGTTCATCGATGCAGGCCCAAGGGCGAATCAGACGGCCCTGGCGGCGCGCAGCTGCACGTCGGTCTGGTCGCGGTGTTGGTGGATTCATGCGTCAATGCGCCGGGAATCGGTGGTACTCATGATTGGTGGGGGCTGTCGTTCGGGAGAGAATGATCCTGTTCGTGATGGCTCGCATGATCGCGGCCTTGTGTGAATTGCTCAATATGAAGCCCGCAGGCCAATGCATCGGCAGTCGGCTTCCTAAGTGATAACCCGATGAAGCAGGTTTCCATCCGCCCGGTCTGGACCATCCAGTCCCCCGACCAGCCCCCCTTGCCGACCCGCCTCATCGAGTTGCTGGTGCAGGTGTCCGAATCCGGCAGCCTGTTGCTGGCCGCGCGCCGGCTGGAGCTGTCCTATCGGCGGGCCTGGGACCTGGTGCGCCAGGGTGAGGCCCAGTTCGGCGCGCCGCTCCTGTTGATGGAACGCGGCAAGGGTTCGACCCTGACCGAACTGGGCGAGCGCATCGTCTGGGCCGACCGCCGCATCCACGCCCGCCTGGGCCCGGTGCTGGAGTCGCTGTCCTCGGAGCTGGCCGAAGAACTGGGCGATGCGCTGCGCGAGTCGCCCCCGGCCCTGCGCGTGCACGCGAGCCACGGCTTCGCGGTGGAGCGACTGATCGAGCGGCTGTCGGCCGACGGGTTGACGCTGGCGCTGTCCTACGCGAGCTGTTCGGCCGCCGTGGCCGCATTGCGCGATGGGGAATGCGATGTGGCCGGGCTGCACATTCCCCTCGGGGCGATGGAAGCGATGACGCTGGCCCATTACCGGCCCTGGCTGCAAGGGCTGGGACTGACGCTGGTCGACATCGCCAAGCGGCGCCAGGGCCTGATGGTGCGGCCCGGCAATCCGAAAGAACTGTTTGCGCTGGCCGACCTGGCGCGTCCCGGGGTCCGCTTCATCAACCGGCAGTCCGGCTCGGGCACGCGCCTGTTGCTCGAAGGTCTGCTGCAGGCTCAGGGCATCGACCCGATGCAGATCGCCGGCTTCGAGCACGGCGAGTACACCCACGCCGCGGTCGCGGCCTATGTGGCCAGCGGGATGGCCGACGTCGGCTTCGGGCTGGAGCCGCCGGCCCGCCAGTTCCGGCTGGACTTCGTGCCTGTGGCCAGCGAGCGCTATTTCCTGCTCTGCCGCAACGACGTGATGGACTCGCCCGCGCTGCGCAAAGTCCTCGCACTGCTGCGGGATCCCGGCTTCCGTGCCACGTTGCAGGACCTCCCGGGCTACGATGCTTCCATATCGGGTGCTGCGGCGGCGCTGGGTGAGGTCTACCCGGCGCTCGTTGCCGACGAATGAATGGCCGGTCGGCCACTTTCAAGGAGATGGTTGTGGACAAGCAGACCCTGGTGCTCGGTGGTGGCTGCTTCTGGTGCACCGAGAGTGTGTACAAAGAGGTGCGTGGCGTGACGGACGTCGAGTCCGGCTACAGCAACGGCCAGGTGCCACGGCCGAGCTATGAGGACGTGTGCACCGGCACCACCGGCTGCAACGAGGTGGTGAAGCTCGAATACGACCCGGCGCAGGTCGGCACCCGCGAGATTCTCGAAATCTTCTTCGTGGTCCACGACCCGACCACGCTCAACCGGCAGGGCAACGACGTCGGTACGCAGTACCGCAGCGGCATCTACTTCACGACCGACGAGCAGCGCGCCACCGCCCAGTCGCTGATCGACGAACTGACGGCCGAGAACGCCTTCGGCCGCCCGATCGTGACCGAGGTGCTGCCGCTGGCGAGCTACTGGCCCGCCGAGGACTACCACCAGGACTTCTTCGAGCGCAACCCGCACCAGGGCTACTGCATGGTGGTGGCCGCGCCGAAGGTGGCGAAGTTCCGCAAGACGTTCGCCCGTCTCGCGAAGTAGAGCCCCCACGCTCCACCGCTGCGCGGGTCGCTGCCCCCACGGGGGCTGATCCGCCTTGGGGCGGCCCGGCGGCGGATCGTTGTGCTCAAGTCCTGCCCAGCCTTACCTGCAACCTCGGCCAGAGCACGATCACGGCCAGGCCGCTGAGCACCAGCGCGCCCGCACCGAGCTTCCAGCCCGGCAGCGCTTCGCCCAGCGACAGGGCCGATGCACCCATGCCGAACACCGGCACCAGCAGGGCCAGCGGCGTGACCGTCGCGGCCGGATGGCGGGCCAGCAGCCAGTTCCAGACGCCGTAGCCGAACAGCGTGTTGCCCAGCGCCTGCCAGAGCACGCTGCCCCACACCAGCGCCCCGGCGTGCTGCAGCGCCGCCGTGATCGCGGGCGTGCCCTCGGTGAGCAGCGAGATCACCAGCAGGGGGGGCACCGCAAAGGCGCTGCTCCAGACCATGAAGTGCAGCATGTTGACCGGGCCCAGCGACTTCACCACCACGTTGGCGCAGGCCCAGAAAAACGCCGCGCCCATCACCAGACCCAGGCCCAGCAGGGTGACGGTGGCGTCCAGGTGCGCGGCGATCACGCCCAGGCCGGCGATCGCCAGCAGCAGGCCGGTGACCTGGAAGCCCCGCACGCGCTCGCGCATCAGCAGCAGCGACAGGCCGATGGTGAAAAACACCTGGATCTGCACCACCAGCGAGGCCAGGCCGGGCGAGATGTGGCCCTGGATCGCGAGGAACAGCAGGCCGAACTGACCCACCCCCAGCAGCACGCCGAATGCCGCCATCTTGGTCCAGGGGGCGGTCGGTCGCGGCACGAACAGCAGCCAGGGCAGGGCGGAAAACGCGAAGCGCAGCGTGGCGAACAGGAACGGTGGCAGACCGTCCAGCCCCCAGCGGATGACGACGAAATTGGTTCCCCAGACAAAGACCACAGCAAGGGCCAGGAGGAGGTGGGACAGCGGCAAAGGGGGCTCCGGACGGGTGGGGAGGGCAGTGTATCGGGCGAGGTTTGCGACAACTTGTAACAAGAGTGCGTGACGCAGTTCCCTCCGGCCGTCAGGCAAGAGGATTCAGTTGCTCCGCCGGGCAGGGAACCAAAGCATTAAATCGCGGAAATAGGTTGATTTTCCTCAACTTTTTAAAGGTTCTGACTTCAGTCTGACGCGCGCTCTGCCGATGAGGTGGGTGTACCGGCATTCCGTTTGGGAACCCGCAGACAGCGGGTCGATGTCCGGTCTGGAGATCAGCGCGATGAACAAGACCTACCGATCGATCTGGAACGCCAGCCTGGGCTGCTACGTGGCGGCCCCCGAAAGTGCGGTGTCGCACGGCGCAGGAACCTCCAGGGCGCGGGCGGAGCGGGCCGAACTGCCGAAGCAGTCGGGTTCCGCGATGGTGATGGAGGCGCGCATCGTGTTCGACGGCGCACTGCTGGTCACCGCGATCGAACAGGACAGCACGGTCCCGGCCGCCGAAGCGCCGGTGGCAGAGGCGCCGGTGGCCGACCACCCGGCGGACCATCCGGCCGACACCACCACCGTGGCCACCGCCGAACCGACCGTCACGGCCCCCACCGACACCACCGCGACCGCACCCGCCGCGACAACGACCGACACGGGCAGCACCACCGAGCCGGCCGCGACGACCGACACCAAGGCGGCAGCGACCACCGAGGTGTCGACCACCGCCGCCGACACGGCGCCGGCCCCGCTGGCCGTCATTGCACCTGCCGCCGCCAGCAGCCACGAGATCGTGTTCGTCGACAGCCGGGTCACCGACATTTCCGCGTTCCAGGGCCAGGGCCGCGAGGTCGTGGTGCTGACGCTGGAGCAGGACGGCCTGTCGCAGATCGCAGACGCGCTGGCCGGCCGCAGCGACGTCGACGCGATCCACATCGTCAGCCACGGCAGCGACGGCGTGCTGACCCTGGGCAGCACCGAGGTCACGACCGAATCGATCCAGTCGACGCAGCTGGCCTACCTGCAGAGCATCGGCCAGTCGCTGACGGCCGATGGCGACATCCTGATCTACGCCTGCGATTACGCCGCGGGCAGCACGGGCCTGGCGGCGATGGACCTGCTGGCCGACATCACGGGCGCCGACGTGGCCGCCTCGACGGACACCACCGGCAATGCCGCACAGGGCGGCGACTGGACGCTGGAACAATCCACCGGCACCGTCGACGTGCAGGCGATCGACCTGCCCAGCTGGCAGGGCGAACTGGCCACCTACACCGGCAGTGTCCTGGCCTCGCACCTGACCATTTCGGGCAGCGCCACGTCGGTGTCGTCCGACACCATCCGCCTGACGCCCAACGCCGGCAGCCAGAGCGGCGCCGCGCAATCCACCTTCGAGGTCGCACTGAACACCGACTTCAGCCTGTCGTTCAGTGTCTACCTGGGCACCAGCGACGCGGGTGCGGACGGCGTGACCTTCATCATGCACAACGATCCGGCCGGCGCCCAGGCGCTGGGCTTCATGGGCGGCGGCCTGGGCGCCCAGGGCATCGTCGACGGTGTGGTGATCGAGTTCGACACCTACTACAACGGCGCGCCGGACCTGGTCAACGACCACACGGCCATGTGGGACTCCGACAACATGTCCGACATCCTCGTGGGCGCCTCCGACCTGGGCAACATTGAAAACGGCGTCTGGTATCCGGTGACCGTCACCTGGACGGCGTCCACGCAGACCCTGTCCTACTCGTTCAACGGCGTGTCGATGGGCAGCGCCTCCGGGCTGGTCTCGGCGGGCCGCTTCGGTTCCGGCGACACGGTCCATTTCGGCTGGACGGGCGCCACTGGCGGGGCCATGAACGACCAGGAAGTGCGCATCACCTCCTTCACCGGGGCCATCAACTTCGCACCCGACGCCGTCGACGACGCCGTCACCGTGAACGAAGAAGGCGCGACCCCGCTGGGCAACCTGATGGGCAACGACAGCGACACCGAAGGTGGCCTGATGTCGATCAGCCCCAACAGCACGACGGGCAGCGCCGGCGGCACCATCTTCCAGGACGATTCCGGCAACCTGGTGTTCGCGCCGGGCAGCGCCTTCAACGACCTGGCGGTCGGCCAGTCGCGCACCACCAGCTTCAGCTACACCCTGACGGACGATCAGGGCGCCACCGACACGGCGACGGTGACGGTGACGGTGCAGGGTGCCAACGACGCGCCGGTGGCGGTGGGAGATGCGCTGGACGTCGACGAAGAGGGTGCGGCCTGGCTGGGCAACCCGCTGGCCAACGACAGCGACCCCGACAGCAGCAACCTGGGCATGGTGCTCAACGGCACGACGGGCAGCAACGGCGGCAGCTTCGGCACCGACGACTCGGGCAACCTGATCTTCGTGGCCGGCAGCGCCTTCGACGACCTGGCGGTGGGCCAGAGCCGCCAGACCAGCATCACCTACACCGTCAGCGACGCTCAGGGCGCGCAGGCGATCGGCACCGTGACCGTCACGGTGCATGGCGCCAACGACGCGCCGGTGGGCGCCAGCGACGCGTTCAGCGTCTACGAAGACGACGCGGTCCAGCTGGGCCACATCACGGCCAACGACAGCGACATCGACGGCGGGGTGGTTAGCACCAGTACCGCGGTGGTGCAAGCCGGGGACAACGGCGGCGTCTTCTCCTTCGACGACGCCGGCAACCTGATCTTCAATCCCAACGGCGAGTTCAACACTCTGGGCGAAGGCCAGAGCCGCAGCACCAGCTTCCAGTACACGCTCAGCGACGGACAGGGCGGCAGTTCGGTGGCCATGGTGACGGTGACGGTGCAGGGCATGAACGACGCGCCGGTGGCGGGCAACGACAACTTCGTGGTGGACGAAGACATGCCGATGGTGCTGGGCAGCCTGCTGGCCAACGACAGCGATGCCGACGAGGGCGATGGCCTGAGCCTGCAGCTGAGCTCGGCGGCCGGTGTGGGCGGTGGCATGTTCGCGGTGGACGACGGCGGCGCGCTGTTCTTCATCGCCGGCAGCGACTTCGACGACCTGCAGGTGGGCCAGTTCCGCGACACCAGCTACACCTACACGGTGAACGACCAGCACGGGGGCTCGACGCAGGCGCAGGTGGTGGTGACGGTGATGGGAGCCAACGACCGGCCGGTGGGCGTGGCCGATGCCTACGACATGGACGCCAACATGGCCGGCGTGCTGGGCAGCCCGGTGGACAACGACACCGATGTCGAAGGCGACAGCCTCAGCCTGGTGGCGTTCGAGGCCAGCACGGGGAGCAACGGCGGGATCTTCAGCATGGACGAGGGCGGCAACCTGAGCTTCGATCCGGCCGGTGCGTTCGACAACCTGGCCCAGGGAGAGTCGTGCGAGACCAGCTTCACCTACGAGGTGCAGGATGGTCACGGCGGGGTGGCCAGCGCGACGGTGACGGTCACGGTGCACGGTGTGGCCGTCACGCCGGTGGACCCGCCTGTGCCGGTCGTGATGAATGGGGACGCGGGTGGCGAGCCTGTTTATGCCAACGAAATCGTGTTCGTCGATGCGCGGGTACCCGATCCGCAGTCGTTCGCGGTGAATGGCCGCGAAGTCGTGGTGCTGAGCCTGGAGCAGGACGGCCTGGCGCAGATGGCCGCGGCCCTGAGCGGACGCAGCGGCGTGGCGGCGGTGCACATCGTCAGCCACGGCGGCGACGGCTACCTCACGCTGGGCAACGGCAACATCGATGCGAACTCGGTGCAGACGACCCAGGCCGCTGCGCTGCAGACGGTGGCGGCCTCTCTGACGGCCGACGGCGACATCCTGATCTACGCCTGCGACTTCGCCTCGGGCGAGGCCGGGCAGAGCACGCTGCAGCTGCTGGCGCAGTACACCTCGGCCGATGTGGCCGCCTCCAGCGACACCACGGGCGACGCGAGCCTGGGTGGTGACTGGACGCTGGAAGCCACGGTGGGCGCTGTCGAGGCGACGACGGTGGTGCCGACCGGCTGGGTGCACACGCTGAACATGGCCACCCCCGTCGGCACGGCGGTGGACAAGCCGGTGGCACAACAGATCGACCTGGTCTTGCATGCGGAGCCGGTGACGAAGCTGGCCGTGGCCGGTGGGGATGCCCAGCCGGTGCGGATGCAACGTGTGCAGGCCCTGGAGGAGGTGCTGCGCAGCTCGGTCGACCAGTCGGTCGCCGCGGGCAGCCACGCGGTCCACAGCGATCTGTGGGCGCTGGCCGACAGCCGGCCGGACTACTCGGCGCTGGGCGCAGGAGATGTGCTGGACGTCGGCTTCACCGACGGCGCGGCACTGGGCCTGCGGGCACAGCTCTCGCGCTGGTCTGCCGGCCTGGGCCAGCGGCCGCTGACGCGCGGCGCCCTGCGCGCCTGAGGCACCTGACGCCGGTGTGAATTAGTTCCACCCCGGCGTCAGGCAAGAGGTTTCAGTCGGTCGAAAAGGGCTGCAACCAAAGCATTCAATCCCCGTTGAATGTTGATTTTCCTCAAGATTTTCCCCGCTCTGGTTTCAGTTCGCGGTGACACCTGCCGATGAGGTAGGTGTACCGGCATTCCGTTTTGGGGATCTGCAGACCGCAGATCGATGCCCGGTCCGGAGATCACCGCGATGAACAAGACCTACCGATCGATCTGGAACGCCAGCCTGGGTTGTTACGTGGCGGCCCCCGAGTCGGCGATGGCTCACAGCGTGGGCACCTCCCGGACGCGCTCGGTGCGCGCCGGACTGCCCAAGCAGTCGGGTTCCGCGATGGTGATGGAAACGCGCATCGTGTTCGACGGCGCGCTGCTGGTCACCGCGATCGAGCAGGACAGCACGGTCCCGGTCGCCGAAGCGCCGGTGGCGGATGCTCCGGTGGCGGACCATCCGGCCGACACCACCGTGGCACCGACCGCAACGGCGGTCACCGAAGCACCCGCCGTGGTCACCACGGCTTCCGAACCGGTGGTCACGACCACCGACCTCAAGACCGACACCCCGACCACGGACAGCCCGGTGGCCACCCCGGCACTCGCCGGCACCGAGACCACCCGCGACACGGCGGTCACCACCTCCCCGACCACCACCGGCGCCGAAGAAACCACCGCCCCGCTGGCTGTCATCGAGCCCGCCGCCGCCAGCAGCCACGAGATCGTGTTCGTCGACAGCCGCGTGCCCGACATTTCCGCGTTCCAGGGCCAGGGCCGCGAGGTCGTGGTGCTGACGCTGGAGCAGGACGGCCTGTCGCAGATCGCAGACGCGCTGGCCGGCCGCAGCGACGTCGACGCGATCCACATCGTCAGCCACGGCAGCGACGGCGTGCTGACCCTGGGCAGCACCGAGGTCACGACCGAATCGATCCAGTCGACCCAACTGGCCTACCTGCAGAGCATCGGCCAGTCGCTGACGGCCGACGGCGACATCCTGATCTACGCCTGCGATTACGCCGCGGGCAGCACGGGCCTGGCGGCGATGGACCTGCTGGCCGACATCACGGGCGCCGACGTGGCCGCCTCGACCGATGCCACCGGCAGCACTTCGCTCGGCGCCGACTGGACGCTGGAGCAGTCGACCGGCGCGGTCGACACCGCCGCACTGGCACCCGAAAACTGGAACCACGCGCTCGATTTCACGTTCACACCCGAGAGCACCACCGGCGCGCTGGGCATGGCCAACAACATCATGGGCGCGGGCGTGACCGTGGTCTCGGCCACCTACCAGGGCGGCGGCAGCCAGTCCGGCACTTTCTCCGCCGGCTCCGGCGTCACCCTCGGCAGCAACGTGCTGGGTTTCACCTCTGGAACGATCCTCTCCACCGGCACCAGCGCCACCGGCATTGCCGGGCCCAACAGCAGCGGCGGCTTTGGCAGCGACGCGCCGGGGGTGGACGGTGATGCATCGCTCAATGCCCTGGCCGGCAACGCCACCTTCGATGCGGCCATCCTGGACATCAGCTTCATTCCCGATCTGCCGCCGGGCGCCACCGCCGGCAGCGCGGGACGCATGACGCTGGAAATCGTGTTCGGCTCCGAGGAGTACATCGAATACGTGAACCAGATGAACGACGTGCTGGAGGTGACGGTCAACGGGCAGCTCGTGTCGCTCGTGCCCAACGCCTCCGGCGGCGAATCGACCATCGGCATCAACAGCGTCAACACCACCCAGAACCCCTCCCTGTTCATCAACAACACGGGTGGCACCTACAACACCCAGATGGATGGCTTCACCGTCACCATCCCGATGACGTTCAACGTCAACCTGGGTCAGGTCAACACGATCCGGCTGGCGGTCGCCGACGCCGGCGATGCGGTGTACGACTCGTGGCTGCTGGTGCGCGCCGATTCCGCGCAGACCGTCGTGGTGGCCGAGGACGACAGCGTCACCACCGCCGCCAACCTGCCGATCACGGTGGACCTCACGGCCAACGACTACAACCTCGCCGGGGCCGACCTGACGCTGACCCAGATCCAGGGCCAGGCCGTGACCCAGGGCCAGAGCATCACGCTCGGCTCGGGCATCCACCTCACGGTCGGTGCGGGTGGCCAGATCACGGTCACCGGCAACGGCAGCAGCGCCGTGCACGACACCTTCACCTACCAGGTCTCCAACGGACTGGGCGGCGTCGCCTCGGCCACGGTGGACGTCAACATCACGGCGCCGAACTACAACCCGCCGGTGGCGCACAACGACGCCGAGGCGATGCTCGCCAACACCACGCACAGCGACAGCGTGCTGAGCAACAACGGCTTCGGCGCCGACACCGATCCCAATGGCGATGCCCTGACGGTGGTGCAGGTCAACCTGACCGAGTTCACGCCCGGTACGCCGATCGAGCTGCCCTCGGGCGCGTTGCTGACGATGAACGCCAACGGCAGCTACGTCTACAACCCCAACGGCCAGTTCACCAGCCTGGCCGCCGGTGCCACCGCCACCGACAGCTTCAGCTACACCATCACCGACAGCCACGGCGGCAACTCCTCGGCCACGGTCACGTTCACCATCACCGGTGTCAACGATGCGCCGACGGCGGTGGCCGACAGCTACACGGTCAGCGAAACGGGCGCCACGGTCCTGGGCAACCTGACGGCCAACGACAGCGATCCGGACGGTGACACGCTCGGCATCGGCTTCCCGAGCTACACCGGCAGCAACGGCGGCAGCTTCGGTCTGGACGACTCGGGCAATGTGGTCTTCATTCCGGGCGCTTCATTCGACAACCTGGCGGTTGGTCAGACCCGCACCACCAGCTTCAGCTACACCGTGTCCGACGGCCATGGAGGCAGCAGCAGCGCGACGGTGACAGTGACGGTGCAGGGTGCCAACGACGCGCCGGTGGCGGTGGGAGATGCGCTGGACGTCGACGAAGAGGGAGCGGCCTGGCTGGGCAACCCGCTGGCCAACGACAGCGACCCCGACAGCAGCAACCTGGGCATGGTGCTCAACGGCACGACGGGCAGCAACGGCGGCAGCTTCGGCACCGACGACTCGGGCAACCTGATCTTCGTGGCCGGCAGCGCCTTCGACGACCTGGCGGTGGGCCAGAGCCGCCAGACCAGCATCACCTACACCGTCAGCGACGCTCAGGGCGCACAGGCGATCGGCACCGTGACCGTCACGGTGCACGGCGCCAACGACGCGCCGGTGGGCGCCAGCGACGCGTTCAGCGTCTACGAAGACGACGCGGTCCAGCTGGGCCACATCACGGCCAACGACAGCGACATCGACGGCGGGGTGGTCAGCACCAGTACCGCGGTGGTGCAAGCCGGGGACAACGGGGGCATCTTCTCGTTCGACGGCGACGGCAACCTGATCTTCAACCCCAACGGCGAGTTCAACAGCCTGGGCGAAGGCCAGAGCCGCAGCACCAGCTTCCAGTACACGCTCAGCGACGGGCAGGGCGGCAGTTCGGTGGCCACGGTGACGGTGACGGTGCAGGGCATCGACGACGCGCCGGTGGCGGGGGACGATGCGTTCATCGCGGATGAAGACATGCCGCTGGCGCTGGGCAGCCTGCAGGCCAACGACAGCGACGTCGATGCGGGCGACAGCCTGTCGCTGTCGGCGGTGCTGGGGGCCGGTTCCGCGGGAGGCACGCTCTTTGCCGACGATTCCGGCGCCCTGTTCTTCATCGCGGGCAGCGACTTCGACGACCTGCAGGTCGGTCAGTCCCGCGACACCAGCTTCACCTACGCCGCCTACGACAGCCACGGCTCCAGCGACACCGCCACCGTGACCATCACGGTGCAGGGTGTCAACGACGCGCCGGTGACGGCCAACGATGTCTTCGATGCCGACGAGGAGGGGGCCGTTCTGCTGGGCGATCTGCTGGCCAACGACAGCGACCCCGACACCAGCACGCTCACGATGACGCTGGACAGCGACACAGGCAGCAGCGGCGGCAGCTTCGGGACCGACGACGCGGGCAACCTGATCTTCGCGGCGGGCAGCGCGTTCGACAACCTGGCGGTCGGCCAGACCCGCGAGACCAGCATCACCTACACGGTCAGCGACGGCGATGGCGCCCGGGCCGTGGGCACGGTGACCATCACCGTGCACGGCGTCAACGACGCGCCGGTGGGTGTCAACGACGACTTCAGCGTCTATGAAGACGCCGCGGTCATGCTGGGCAGCGTCACCGCCAACGACAGCGATGTCGACGGCGGCGTGGTGATGGCCGACACGGCTGCGGTGCACGGCGGAGACAACGGCGGCGTGTTCTCGTTCGACGACGCGGGCAACCTGATCTTCAACCCCCAGGGCGACTTCAACGGCCTGGGCGAGGGCCAGAGCCGCAACACCAGCTTCCAGTACACCCTCGGCGACGGCCAGGGCGGAAGCTCCCTGGCCACCGTGACCATCACGGTGCAGGGCATCAACGACGCGCCGGTCGGTGGCGACGACACCTTCATCGCGGACGAAGACACACCGCTGGCGCTGGGCAGCCTGCTGGCCAACGACAGCGATGTCGACGATGGCGACACTCTGTCGCAGTCGGCGCTGCTGGGGGCAGGGTCCGGTGGCGGGACGCTGTTTGCGGACGACTCCGGTGCCCTGTACTTCATCGCCGGCAGCGACTTCGACGACCTGCAGGTGGGGCAGTCCCGCGACACCGGCTTCACCTACGTGGTGAGCGACGACCACGGCGGCTCGGCCGAGGCACAGGTCACCGTGACGGTCATGGGGGTGAACGACGCCCCGGTGGGCGTGGCCGATGCCTACGATGCGGACGCCAACGTGGCGACGGTGCTGGGCAACCCCGCAGACAACGACACCGATGTCGAAGACGACAGCCTGGGTGTTGTGCCCTTTGTGGAAACCGCCGGCTCCAACGGTGGCTTGTTCGGCATCGACGACAGCGGTCGCCTGGTCTTCAACCCGGCGGGGGATTTCGACGATCTGGCCGAGGGCCAGTCGTGTGACACCAGCTTCACCTACGCGGTGCAGGACGGCAACGGTGGCGTGAGCTACGCGGTCGCGACCGTCACCGTGCACGGCGTGGCGGTGACACCGGTCGAACCCACCCATCCCAACGAGATCGTGTTCGTCGACTCGCGCGTGCCCGATCCGCAGTCGTTTGCAACCGGTGGCCGCGAGGTGGTGGTTCTGACGCTGGACCAGGATGGTCTGGTGCAGATGGCCGCGGCCCTGAGCGGTCGCAGTGGCGTGGCGGCGGTGCACATCGTCAGCCACGGCGGCGACGGTTATCTCACGGTGGGCAACGCCAACATCGACGCCGACTCGGTGCAGTCCTACCACCTGGCCGCGTTGCAGACGCTGGCCACGTCGCTCTCGGCCGACGGCGACATCCTGATCTACGCCTGCGACTTCGCCTCGAGCGCGAATGCGCAGAACGTGTTGCAGTTGCTGGCGCAGTACACCTCGGCCGATGTCGCCGCCTCGACCGACACCACGGGCGACGCCAGCCTGGGCGGCGACTGGGTGCTGGAAGCCACGGTGGGCACGGTCGACGCCAGCACGCTGGCACCCGCCAACTGGGTCCACACGCTCAACGTGGGCAAGCCTGACGGGGTGGCGGTGGACAAGCAGGTGGCACAGATCAACCTGATCTCGCACACGGACCCGGAGACCAAGATGGCGTCGGCGGGCGGCACGGCGGAACCGGTGCGGGTGCAGCGCATGCAGGCTCTGGAGGCGGTGCTGCGCAACTCGGTCGACCAGTCGGTCGCCGTGGCCGCGCCGGTGACGCCGGTGGCGGTCGAGACCGTGGCACCACAGGCCGAGCCGGCCATTCGCGTGGCCACCAGCACAGACGCGGACGCGGCGGACCATCCTGTGGCCCACAGCGGGCCGTGGGCGCTGACCGACAGTTCGCCGATCTACTCGGCGCTGGACGCCAGCGATGCGCTGGATGTCGGCGACGGCGCCGGCGCGGCGCTGGGCCTGCGGGCGCAACTCTCGCGCTGGTCCGCCGGTTTCGGCCAGCGGCCGCTGACGCGCGGCGCCCTGCGCGCCTGAGCGCAGAAGCCGTGCATCAACGCGGGAAGGCCATGGGCGGCGTGCTCAGCACGGCGCCGTGCAGGCCCTGCGTCATGGCCCACACCCACAGCACGGCATAGACCGCGACCAAGGCCCGGAGCACCAGCCGTCCCCGCGACGGTGCCCAGGCGACCAGCAGCGCGCCTGCAAAGGGAATGAACTGCTGCGCGTGCATGCCCAGAAAGTGCGCCGGCCGCAGATCGCCACCGCCCAGGTGCCAGCCCACCACCGGCAGACCGGCGCCGCCCGGTGGCTGGAACGAACCCAGCACGCCGCCGGCCCCGGCGCCCATCACGAAGGTCCCCGCCAGCCCCAGCACCACCGCCTCGCGCCACAGCGGGTGCAGGTCGTTGCGCCCGTGGCGCGCGATGCGCCAGGCCAGCACCGGTTGCGTCGCTGTCATCGCCAGGGCGCCCAGCCCCATCAGCGTGTACAGGATCTGGTGCCTCTGGCTGCTGTAGTTGAAATGCGAGGCCTCGCCGTGCGCGGCCTGCCAGGTGATGTAGCCGATCTCGAACAGCCCGGCCGCGATCGCGACAGCGGCAAGCCGGCGCACCGTCGGGTGGCGGCGCTCACCCTCTGGCAGCAGGCCGATGAACCAGGCGGTGCTGATCCAGAACAGACCGATCGAGGCCATGAACTTCAGCGGCTTGACCCAGACGTTGACACCGCGCACCAGCCGGTCGTCCACACCCCAGGCCAGCAGCGTGGGCAGCATGGCGGCCCAGAGCAGCAGGGCGGCCAGCGTCAGCGCGCGCTGCCGTGTGAGCGCCTCCCGCAGCCAGGCCGCGGGTGTGAATGACGCGCTGCGCAGCCCCAGCAGCACCGCAAAGGCCAGCAATCCGAGTGGCCCGAACAGGAAGCACAGGACCAGGACCGGCACCAGCAGCGCGTGCGGCCATTGCCGCCGGGCCGCCTCGCCGGCGACCCAGCTGCCGACGAACAGGTCAAACGCCAGGTAATGCACCCAGCCAGCGACCAGCACGCCCGGCACGTCGAACAGCGCCTTGACTTCTGCTGGCGTCCCGAAGCCGCCTTCGCCCCGCCAGTGGGAGAGCAGCATCAGGCCGTAGATGGCGCTCAGCAGCAGCGGCAGGCCATACCCCGTGATCTGGCGCACCCGGTCACTCCAGCGGGCGCTGCCCGGCGACAGGATCAAAGCGATCCAGCCCATCAGGGCGAGGCTGTTGCTCAGCCGGAATACGAGGTCGGGCGTCATTTCAGGTCCTCCGGAACAGACTAGACACTGTCAGGTTCGTGGATGCTAAAGTCCGGAGTAGACAGTGTCAAGTCCAAACCATCCCCATGTCTCCGCGACCATCCAGCACCACGCCCGACCTGCGCCTGCGCATCCTCGACGCCGCCGAGCGGCTGATCGAGACCGAGGGGCTGACCGCGCTCTCGATGCGCGAAGTGGCGCGGCGCAGTGGCGTCACGCACCAGGCGCCGTACCACCATTTCGCCGACCGCGAGGCGATCCTGGCCGAGCTGGTGGTGCGTGGTTTCGACGAACTGGCGGCGCGCCTGGCGAAGGCCAACGACCTGGGCCCTGCGACGGGACGCATGGAAGCGGGCGTCGCGGCCGGGCTGGCCTATGTGGGGTATGCGATCGACCACCCCGGTGTGTTCCGGGTCATGTTCCGGCCCGAACTCTGCGACGTGACGCGTTACCCCCAGGCCCAGCAGTCGGGCTCATCCGCCTACGCGGAGCTGGAGCGCCTGGTGGCTGCGATCCACGGCCAGGCGCTGGTGGCCTCGCTCTCGATGGTCTACTGGTCGCAGGTGCATGGCCTTGCCTGCCTGATCGTCGATGGGCCGGTCGGCGAACAACTGCCGGGTTCGGACGATCGGCGGACGTTTGCCCGGTCGGTGCTGGAACCGTTCGCGCGCCAGATGCTGGCCATACCGTCGCAGGGCTGAGGGCGCGCGGTTAGCATCGGCCGGTGAATCTCGCCAGCCACCCCGTCGTCGTCTCCCTCACCCCGGTGTTCCTCCTGATCGCGCTCGGCTACCTGGCCGGCCGCGTGAACTGGATCCGCGACGAGGCGGTCCGCGATCTTTCCAATCTGGTCTTCCTGCTGCTGATCCCGGCGCTGCTGTTCCGCACCATGAGCGCGGTGCACGTCGAGACGCTGGACCTGCGGCCGCTGGCGGCCTATTTCCCGGCGGCCTTGCTGTTGCTGATGGCATCGATTGCCTGGCGCGGGTTCCACCGCGCCAGCGTGGTGATGGCGCTGGGCGGGGTGTTCTCCAACATGGTGATGATCGGCATCACCCTGGTCGAGCTGGCCTATGGCAAACAAGCCCTGGTGACGCTGCTGACCCTGGTGTCGGTGCATGCACTGATCCTGCTGACGGTGGGGTCGGTGGTGCTGGAGCTGGTGGTGGCGCGTGAGGCCCGCGAAGGGGGCGAGCGGGCGCCGCATGTGCTGCAGACCGCCTGGTCGGCGTTCAAGGGCGCGCTGATCCATCCGATCCCGCTGCCGATCCTCTCTGGCCTTCTGTATGCGCAGACCGGCTGGGGCCTGCCGGCGGTGGTGGACAAGCCGCTGCAACTGCTGGGCAACGCGTTCGGTCCGATCTCGCTGGTGCTGGTCGGCGTGACGCTGGCGCGCACACCGTTGACCGGGCACCTGCGGCCTGCGCTCTGGATCAGCCTGTCCAAGAACCTGCTGCTGCCGCTGATGGTGGGTGTCTCGGCCTGGCTCTGGGGCATCACCGGCCTGCCGCTGACCGTGATCGTGGTCGCAGCCGCCTTGCCCACCGGCGCCAACGTCTTTCTGTTCGCCCAGCGCTACGAGGTGGCGCAGGGGCTGACGACGGCGGCGATGGGCCTGTCGACCGTGCTCGCGCTGTTCACGCTCAGCATCGTCATGCTGCTGATGTCCTACGTGGGTTGACCCGCCCGCGGCCCGGAGTGGGCCATTCACTGGCTGAGCTTCTTCGATTCCTCGACCTGGTATTCGTAGTAGCGCTGGAAACCGAACGCCAGACTGCTCATGAAGGCAATCGTGCCGATCAGCAGGCTCAGGATCAGCGCGCCGATGGTGAACCAGTTGGTGGCGCCCGCCGCGTGTTCGCCGTCCAGCCCCGGATTGAACCAGCCGTTCCAGCGTGCGCGTGGCGCCAGCGCATAGACGATGCCGGCCAGACAGCTGACCGCGATGCTCATGCCCAGGAACGGAATCAGCACCCAGGACAGCGGATCGTCCTGTCCAAGCGCGCGCACCCGTTCGATGCCCCACCAGCCCAGCGCCGAAGCGATGGGGTGCAGCCAGCCGATCCAGTCGCCCAGTCCGCGCAGATAGAAGCGGTGCAGGCCCATGTGACCGCCGAGCACGGCCAGCCAGACGGTGAGGGTCTTGTTTTTCGGCCGGCTCATGCCTGGCCCGCGGTTTCTTCGGGCGGCGTGCGGTCGCCCTGGCCCAGGCTGCGCTGCATCATCACGATGTCCAGCCAGCGGCCGAACTTCCAGCCGCAGGACGGCACCACGCCCACGCGCTCGAAGCCGAGTGCGGTGTGCACACCGACCGAGCCCGCGTTGGCCGAATCACCGATCACCGCCATCACCTTGCGGATGCCGGCGCGCTCCAGCGCCGCCAGCAGTTCGGTCAGCAGGGCGCGGCCCAGGCCCTTGCCGGCCGCCTCGGGCGCCATGTAGATCGAGTCCTCGACCGAAAAACGGTAGGCCGGGCGCGGCTTGAACCAGTTGCCGTAGGCGTAGCCCAGTACCTGGCCGCCGTCCTCCACCACCAGCCAGGGCAGTCCTTTGGACAGCACATCGGCGCGACGGGCGGTCATTTCCGCCAGCGTGGGCGGGGTGGTTTCGAAGGTGCCGGTGCCGTGCAGCACGTGGTGGCCGTAGATGCGGGTGATGGCGTCGAGATCGTGGTCGGTGCTGGGGCGGATCAATGGCATGGTTCGGGCGGGCTATAATCGATGGTTTCGTGGCGTTTCGCTGATCGGGTGGTCAGTCGTGTGTCTCAAGCGCTGCAATGAGCCCGGGTTGTTCACCCCAAGAAACCCGTCGAAGACCTGTGCCGGATTCCCCGTGTGCGGGCTTCATCCACCGAAGGATAAATCATGGTCGTCATTCGACTTGCCCGCGGCGGCGCCAAGGCCCGTCCGTTCTACAACATCGTGGTCGCCGACAAGCGCAACCGCCGCGATGGCCGCTTCATCGAGCGCATCGGTTTCTACAACCCGCTGGCCCGCGGTGGCGAAGAGCCCCTGCGCATCGCCCTGGACCGCCTGACCTACTGGACCGGCGTCGGCGCCGAGCCGTCGGACACCGTGGCCCGTCTGGTCAAGCAGCAAGCCGCCAAGGCCGCTGCCTGATCCCGCTCCGGCCAGCCCAGCGGGCTGGCCAGCCGGTGCCCCCGCGCATGTCCAGCAGCCCATTTGCCGCCAAGTCCCTGCCGGACGACGCCGTCGAACTGGGCCGCATCCAGGAAGCGTGGGGCATCAAGGGCTGGGTTCGCATCCAGCCCCACAGTGCCGATACCTCGGCCCTGTTTGAATCCAGAGAATGGTTCCTGCAACCGCCCGAAGCCCGCTTCGCGCGCGGTTTTTCGGCGTTCTCCGGCAGCGTGCAGGTGCAGATCGCGGAAATCAAGACCCATGCCGATGGCATCGTCGCGCGCCTGGAAGGTGTGGAAGACCGCAATGGTGCCGAAGCCCTCAAGGGTGTGCGCATCAGCCTGCCGCGCAGTGCGTTTCCGGCGGCTGCCGACGGTGAGTACTACTGGGTCGACCTGATCGGCCTGGAGGTCGTCAACCGCGAGGGTGTGCACCTGGGTGTGGTGCGCGACCTCATGCCCACCGGCCCGACCTCGGTGCTGGTGATGGAGTACACCGAGACCGTGGACGGCGCCGAGAAGACCGCCGAACGCCTGGTCCCTTTTGTCGGCGCCTACATCGACGATGTCGACCTGAAGGCTCGCCGCATCACCGCCGACTGGCAACCCGACTACTGACCGGAGCGCGCCATGCGCTTTGACGTCATCACCCTGTTTCCCGAGCTGTTCGAGCCGTTTTTCAAGAGCGGCATCAACCGGCGTGCGTTCGAGTCCAGGCAGGTCGATGTGCGCCTGTGGAATCCGCGCGACTTCGCCGAAGGCAACTACCGCCGCGTCGACGACCGGCCGTTTGGTGGCGGTCCCGGCATGGTCATGATGGCCGAGCCACTGTGGCGCTGTCTGCAGGCCATCCGTGCCGACCGGGCCGAGCCGGAGGCGGGCAGGGCGCCGGTGGTGCTGTTTTCTCCCATCGGCCAGCGGCTGGACCACACCATGGCCACCCAGTGGTCGGACAGCCCCGGTGCCGTGCT
The DNA here is from genome assembly GCF_051857515.1 of Hydrogenophaga sedimenti. Lineage (NCBI taxonomy): Bacteria > Pseudomonadati > Pseudomonadota > Betaproteobacteria > Burkholderiales > Comamonadaceae > Hydrogenophaga > Hydrogenophaga sedimenti. The sequence goes on along the minus strand of NZ_JBPZHA010000012.1, from coordinate 98,957 downwards.
GGTCTGTGGCCGTTACGAGGGCATCGACCAGCGTTTCATCGATGCCTGTGTGGATCGGCAGATCAGCCTCGGCGATTTTGTGCTCTCGGGTGGCGAGATCGCTGCCCTGGCCTTGCTTGACGCGGTGGCGCGCCTGATGCCGGGCGTGCTGGGCGACGAGGGCAGCCACCAGCAGGACAGCTTCAACCCGGCGCTGGACGGTCTGCTGGACAGCCCGCACCACACCCGGCCGGAGGTCTGGCAGGGGCCGAACGGGCCGATGCCGGTGCCCGAGGTGTTGCTGGGCGGGCACCACGAGCGCATCGCCCGCTACCGGCGCGAGCAGAGCCTGACGCTGACGGCCGGCCTGCGGCCCGATCTGCTGGATCAGGCCAAGGCGTTCGGCCTGCTGAGTCGGGCGGACGAAACTTTCCTGCGCGCGCAGAAAAAGCTATAATCCAAAGCTTTTCGATCCTCTGTCCGGCCGCTGCGACCGGTGATCGCCCCGACATTCTTGTCCACGGTGATCAGGGAATCGCAGCCTTTAGTGCAGCGCGGACACGATCGTTGAACAGGAAACCATGAACCTCATCCAGACCCTTGAGCAAGAAGAAATTGCTCGCCTGAACAAGACCATCCCGTCGTTTGCCCCTGGCGACACCGTGATCGTCAGCGTGAACGTGATCGAAGGCACCCGCAAGCGCGTGCAGGCCTACGAAGGCGTGGTGGTGGCCCGTCGCAACCGTGGCCTGAACTCCAGCTTCATCGTCCGCAAGATCTCCAACGGCGAAGGCGTGGAACGTACCTTCCCGCTGTACAGCCCGCTGATCTCCGCGATCGAAGTCAAGCGCCGCGGTGACGTCCGCCGTGCCAAGCTGTACTACCTGCGCGAGCGCAGCGGCAAGTCGGCCCGCATCAAGGAAAAGCTGGGCGCCTGATCGCCCGCTTCCGGAAAAACCGCTCGCCAGAGCGGTTTTTTTTTGCCCGTTCCATACTCGCCGCCATGTCCCAGCGTTACCCACCCGCCTTCGATCCCCGCCAGATCCCGGTGCTTCCCGGTGCAGCATCAGACGGTTTGCACGCCGCCCCCGCCCGGCGCCTGACACCCGAGGGCCTGCGCACGCACTTTGCCCATCCGCCGATCTGGACCCCCGAACTGGTGATGGAGCGCCGCTTCACCGACCGGGCGCCGGCCGAAGCCGCCGTGCTGCTGCCCCTGGTGCAGCGCGACCGCCTGAGCCTGCTGCTGACCCAGCGCACGGCGCACCTGTCGACGCACTCGGGGCAGATTGCCTTTCCCGGCGGCAAGGTCGATGCCGAAGACCGGGACGCGACGGCGGCCGCGCTGCGCGAAGCGGAAGAAGAAACCGGGTTGCCACCTTCCCATGTCGAAGTCATTGGCACCCTGCCGCAGTACGTCACCGGCACGCAGTTCTTCATCACGCCGGTGGTGGCGCTGGTGCGACCCGGCTTCACGTTGCAGCCCAATCCGGACGAGGTCGATGATGTGTTCGAGGTGCCGCTCGATTTCCTGATGGATCCGGCCAACCACCGCCGGCATGGCTTCGAGTGGGGCGGCGAGTTGCGCGAGTGGTACTCGATGCCCTACCAGGACGGCGCCACGGAGCGCTTCATCTGGGGAGCCACCGCCGGCATGTTGCGCAACCTTTACCGCTTCCTGAGTGCCTGAGTGGGTGCTTCGGCGGCGCTGCTGGCTATGATCGGACCATGAGCTTCTTTGCCATCCTGCTGGCCCTGATGATCGAACAGGCGCGTCCCCTGTCGATCGGCAACCCGGTCTTCGCCGGTCTGCGCAGCTGGGCGCGCCTGGTCCGGAGCAACCTGGACACCGGACAGGTCGCGCACGGCTGGCTGGCCTGGGTGCTGGCGACGGTGGTGCCGGCCTTGCTCGCGGCGCTGGTGTACTGGGGGCTCTGGCCTTTCAGCACCGTGCTGTCGTTTGCCTGGCTGGTGGCGGTGCTCTACGTGACGCTGGGGTTCCGCCAGTTCAGCCACCACTTCACCGACATCCGCCAGGCGCTGGAAGAAGGCAACGACGCGCAGGCCCGCGAGAAGCTCGCGCAATGGCTGCATGTGGACACCGCCAGCCTGCCGCGTGCCGAACTGCTGCGGCAGGTGATCGAGCAGTCGGTGCTGGCCGCACACCGCCATGTGTTTGGCGTGCTCGCGTGTTTTGTGGTGTTCTGGCTGCTGGGGCTGGGTCCGGCGGGCGCCGTGTTCTACCGCATGGCCGAGTACGTCTCGCGCAACTGGCGCGGCCGTCCGGATGGCACACCCAGCGCGGCCCTGCGGCGAGCGGCGGCCAAGGGCTGGGAATGGGTCGACCATGTGCCGGCGCGGGCCACGGCACTCGGCTTTGCCGTGGTCGGCAACTTCGAGGAAGCCGTGGCGAGCTGGCGCGGCGAATCGGAACGTTTCGCCGAAGGCAGCGACGGGGTGGTGCTGGCCGCGACCTCGGGGGCGATCAACGTCCGGCTGCATGGGCGCGAGGGGCGGGGCGAGGATGCCGTCTCGGCGCGTCCCGAGCCTCAACTGGCCCATCTGGCCAGTGCGGTGGGCCTGGTCTGGCGCAGTGTCGTGCTGTGGCTGCTGCTGCTGGCCCTGCTGACACTGGCGCGCCTGCTGGCCTGAGCGGCCAGGCGGGCCGCCTCAGTAGGTCCGCTTCGATGACAGCTCGGCGAACAGTTCCTGGTAGATGCGGTAGCGGTTGGCGGCAATGCTGCCGGCGCTCTCCGTGTCCGCGGTCTGCACCTGCGAACGCACCGCACAACCGGGTTCGTGCAGGTGGGTGCAGTTGTAGAAGCGGCATTCGCCCAGGTGTGCACGCAGGTCGGGCATCAGCGACGCCAGCTGCGCCGCCTCGATGTGGTTGAGGCCGAATTCCTGGAAACCGGGGGAATCGATCAGCCCCGTCGTGCGGGCCTCGTCCATCCAGTACCAGGTGGTGCTGGTCGTGGTGTGTTTGCCGGAGTTCAGCGCCTTCGAGATCTCGCCGGTGAGGGCTCTGGCCTGTGGCACCAGACGGTTCACCAGCGTGCTCTTGCCGGCGCCGGAAGGGCCGAGCACCAGCGTGGTCCTGCCGTGCAGGCGCTCGAGCAGTTCATTGACGCCCGACTCCTTGCCATCTCCCCCCTTGAGGCACAGCGGCAACACGCTCGCGCCCATGTCCCGGTACGGCGACAGGCGCTGCCAGGCGCGCTCGAAGGTCACTCCGAGATCGGCCTTGTTGAGCACGATCAGCGTGGCGATGTTCTCGGCCTCCGCGGCCACCAGGGCCCGGGTCAGCTGGCTCTCGGAAAACTCGGGTTCGGCCGCCAGCAGCACCAGCACCTGGTCCAGGTTGGCGGCGAACGACTTGGTGCGCAGTTCGTCCTGCCGGTAGAACAGGTTGCGGCGGGCGTCGACGGCCTCGATGCTGCCTTCGTCGCCGGTGGGCATCCAGCGCACCCGGTCGCCGACGACGGCCTGGCTTTTTTTGCCGCGTGGGTGGCAGATGCGCCGCTGGCCGTCCGGGCTCTCGACCAGGCAATGCCGTCCGTGCGCAGCGACCACCAGCCCCAGGTCCAGCGCGCCTTCGGACTCCGGTGCCCGTCCGGCGGCCTGCACACGGCTGCGCGAATGGTTCATGCGGCGGCGCCCTGCAGGCGCGCGATGCGCTCGCTGGCCGGCGGGTGCGAGTAATAGAAACGCGCGTACACCGGGTCCGGCGTCAGGGTGCTGGCGTTGTCCTTGTAGAGCTTGAGCAGCGCACTGGCCAGATCGGCGCCATTGGTGTGGGCGCAGGCGTAGGCGTCGGCCTCGAACTCGTGCTTGCGCGAGAGCTGGGCCAGCAGCGGTGAGAGGAAGTAGGTGACCAGGGGCACCACCATCATGAACAGCAGCAGCGCCAGTGCGTCGTTGGGCGCGTCCAGTGAGGGCTGCACGCCCAGGCCGGTGTAGAACCAGGCCTGCCGCGACACCCAGCCCAGCAGGGCGAAGCCGACCAAGCTCAGCGCGAACATCAGCACCGTGCGTTGCAGGATGTGGCGGCGCTTGTAGTGACCCAGTTCGTGGGCCAGCACGGCGTCGATCTCGGGCGGGTTCAGCTGTTGCAGCAGGGTGTCAAAGAAGACCACGCGCTTGGCCGCACCGAAGCCGGTGAAATAGGCGTTGGCGTGTGCGCTGCGCTTGCTGCCGTCCATCACGAACAGCCCCTTGGCGGCGAAGCCGCAGCGCTGCATCAGCGCGTTGACACGGGCTTTGAGGTTCTCGTCCGGCAACGGCTCGAACTTGTTGAACAGCGGGGCGATCAGGGTGGGGTAGAGCACCAGCAGCAGCAGGTTGAACGCCATCCACGCGCCCCAGGCCCAGAGCCACCAGGCCGGACCGGCCGCGCCCATGAGCCAGAGCACCAATGCCGCGATCGGCAGGCCGATCACTGCGCCGACCACGCCGCCCTTGACCAGGTCGGCGAGCCAGAGGCCCAGGCTCATCTTGTTGAAGCCGAATTTTTCTTCGAGCCGGAATGTCGCCCACCAGCCCATGGGCAGCGTGAGCAGCGCACCGACCAGCGCGAATGCGCCGAGCAGGACCAGCTGCTGCAGCAGCCCCGGTGCCATCCACGACAGCAGCACCCGGTTCAGGGCGTCCAGTCCGCCCAGCAGGGTCCAGCCCAGCAGCAGCGCGGCCTCGACCGCGGCCTCGACCATGCCGAAGCGTGCCTTGGCGATGGTGTAGTCGGCGGCCTTGCGGTGTGCATCGAGGTGGATGGTGGCGGCAAACGGCGCGGGCACCTGTTCGCGGTGCCGGGCGACATGGCGGATCTGCCGGCTGGAAAGCAGCGTGCGCACCACGAGCCCTCCGACCAGAAGGGCGCAAAAAACATAAGTGAAGGCGAGAGAGCTGCTGTCCATGGCGAGAGTCTATCGAAGCGGCGCCATCCTCTGGTGCCCGAGGTCAAGCGGGGCTTCGGCGAAAATCACGCCATGAGTCCAAATTCCACCGCCGAAACCGAACTTTCCACCCCCACCGCTCCCGCCACGCTCACCCGGAGCGACCAGAACCTGGTCTGGCTCGATTGCGAGATGAGCGGACTGGATCCTGAAAAAGAGCGTCTGCTGGAGATCGCCGTCGTGATCACCGGGCCGAACCTGGAGCCGCGGGTCGAAGGCCCGGTGTTCGCCATCCACCAGAGCGACGCCGTGCTCAATGGCATGGACGCCTGGAACAAGGGCACGCATGGCAAGAGCGGCCTGATCGACAAGGTCAAGGCCAGCACCATCGACGAAGAGCAGGCGCAAGCCGAACTGCTGGCCTTCATCGGCAAGTACGTGCCCAAGAACGGTTCACCGATGTGCGGCAACAGCATCGGACAGGACCGGCGGTTCCTGGTGAAGTACATGCCCAAACTGGAGGCGTACTTCCACTACCGCAACCTCGACGTCAGCACCATCAAGGAGCTGGCCAAACGCTGGAAGCCGGCGGTATACGACAGCTTCAAGAAGCACCAGAAGCACACGGCACTGGCCGACGTGCACGAGTCGATCGACGAACTGGCGCACTACCGCGAGCATTTCCTGCGCATGGAGTGACGCGCTCGTGCAGCAAGACAAAAGGGGCCGTGAGGCCCCTTTTGTCTGGTGCGGACCGAATGGTCAGAACACCGTGAGGCTGACCCAGTAACCCACCGCGGCGACGAAGGCCGAGGCTGGAATGGTCAGCACCCAGGCCCAGATGATGTTGCCGGCCACGCCCCAGCGCACCGCGCTGGCCCGCTGCACCGAGCCGACGCCGACGATGGCGCCGGTGATGGTGTGGGTGGTCGAGACAGGAACGCCCATGGCCGTGGCCAGGAACAGGGTCATGGCGCCACCGGTTTCGGCGCAGAAGCCACCCACCGGCTTGAGCTTGGTGATCTTCTGGCCCATGGTGCGCACGATGCGCCAGCCGCCGAACATGGTGCCCAGGCCGATGGCCATGTAGCAGCACACGATGGTCCAGGTCGGCGGCGATGCGTCGGTCTTGGAGGCGTAGCCGGTGGCCATCAGCAGCATCCAGATGATGCCGATGGTTTTCTGCGCGTCGTTGCCGCCGTGGCCCAGGCTGTAGGCGCCGGCGGACACCAGCTGCAGGCGCCGGAACCAGCCATCCACCTTGAGCGGGCGTGCGCGCCGGAACACCCAGGCCACCAGCACCATCATCAGCGAGCCCAGCAGGTAACCCAGCAGCGGCGACACGAAGATGAAGGCCACGGTACGGAACACCCCGGCCGCCACCAGCGCACTGGCGCCTGCCTTGGCGATCACGGCACCCACGATGCCGCCGATCAGCGCGTGCGAAGAGCTGCTGGGAATGCCGTAGTACCAGGTGATCAGGTTCCAGGTGATGGCGCCTGTCAGGGCTCCGAACACCACGTGCGTGTCGATCACCGAGGGATCGGCAATGCCCTTGCCGACGGTGGCCGCCACGCTGAGTTTGAAGATGAAGATCGCGACCACGTTGAAGAAGGCCGCGAACACCACCGCCTGGGCGGGCTTGAGCACGCCGGTGGAAACGATGGTCGCGATCGAATTGGCGGCATCATGAAACCCGTTCATGAAGTCGAAAATCAGCGCCAGCGCCACCAGCATGACCACGACCCAGAGGGCCGCCTGAACGGACGTCATGAGAGGTCCCTTCCGATCAGGAGTTTTCGAGGACGATGCCCTCGATCATGTTGGCCACGTCCTCGCACTTGTCGGTGATGGTTTCCAGCAGTTCGTAGATCGCCTTGAGCTTGATCACTTCGCGGACCTCGGGCTCTTCGCGGAACAGCTTGCTCATGGCCGAGCGCATCACGCGGTCGGCATCCGATTCGAGGCGGTCGATCTCTTCGCAGGTCTTGACGGCAGCCTCGGCCGTCTTGGGGTCGTTGACGTCCTTGAGCAGGCTGACGGCGTGCTTCAGGCGCTCGCAGCACTTGACGCCCAGGTCGGTCAGGCGGGTGATCTCTTCCGTCATGTGCCGCACGTCGTACAGCGCCATGGTTTCGGCCGAGTCCTGGATCAGGTCGGCGACGTCGTCCATCGTGTTGATCAGCGAGTGGATCTGCTCGCGGTCGATCGGGGTGATGAAGGTCGTGTGCAGCAGGCGGTTGACCTCGTGCGTGATGCGGTCGGCCGAACGCTCGGCGTGGTCGACTTCCTGGTTGTATTTGTCGCGCAGGTGGGGGTCGGCGTAGTGGGCCACCAGTTGCGAGAAGGCGTGGGCGGCCTTGACGATCTGCTCGGCATGCTGGTTGAACAGCTCAAAAAAATTGCCCTCTTTGGGCAACAGCTTGCCAAAAAACATGGCGTCTCCAGTACGGGATGTTGAAGTTGTGATGACAGCGGTGTGTCAAGTCGCCGGATTTTATCCCCCGGCACATGGAATCCCGGGGAGAGTTCGGTGCGTGTGGCCACGGCCCCGAAAGCCGTGCTTGGGGAAAACCCGGATCTGTGTGATAATCGCTGGCTGTCCTTCAATCGATGGACAGTTTTTGTGCATCTGCCTCACACAAGAGGTCTCCCGAATGCCTTCAGGCGTCTTCACGGCGCCCGGTGCAAGAGCTCCACGAGTTCCTGCCGGCACGGAATGAGACCACTCGCTGAACCGGACAGGGTCTTCCCTGCGGAACCGCGCGGACCGTTTGTGGTTGATGTTTTGTAACCACGAACGGACCAGACGCCAGCGGGTTCCAGCTTTCAGGCTGGGAAGCCTCTCTGCGTTTGTTCTGCTCAATGACGCCTTTGATGGCGCCAGGACGAACATGAGCGACGCTTTTGAAGATCGCGGCGAATTCACGCCCGAGACCCTTTCCCCCGAACAGGTGACCGACCAGACGGTCGCGACCGAACCCAATGCCTTCGAGGTGCTGGGTCTGGCTCCCGAACTGATCCAGGCCGTGACCGATCTGGGCTACACCCAGCCGACCCAGGTGCAATCCCTGGTCATTCCCAAGGCCATCCGCCAGGAACACCAGGCCGACGAACGCTACGCCGACCTGATGGTCTCCAGCCAGACCGGCAGTGGCAAGACCGCGGCCTTCCTGCTGCCCGTGCTGCACACCCTGCTCAAGCAGCAAGACGCCCGCGTCGAAGCCGAGCGCGTGGCCTTCGAGCAGGAAACCGCCGAGGCCCTGGCCGCCGGCAAGCCCGCACCCAAGCGCAGCAAGCGCAAGGACCCGACCAACCCGCGCAACTTCAAGGCCGCCACGCCCGGCGCCCTGGTGCTCTGCCCGACGCGCGAACTGGCCCAGCAGGTGGCGCACGACGCCATCGACCTGGTGCGCCACTGCCGCGGCCTGCGCATCGCCAACGTGGTGGGCGGCATGCCCTACCAGCTGCAGATAGCCAAGCTGCAGAACGCCGACCTCGTGGTGGCCACGCCCGGCCGCCTGCTGGACCTGCAGCGCTCGATGCAGATCAAGCTGGACCAGGTGCAGTTCCTCGTCGTTGACGAAGCCGACCGCATGCTCGACCTGGGCTTCTCGGACGACCTGGCCGAAGTCAACCAGCTGACCAGCCAGCGCGACCAGACCATGATGTTCTCGGCGACTTTCGCCCCGCGCATCCAGCAACTGGCCATGCGCGTGATGCACGACGGCGGCAAGCACGTCCAGAAGGTGCAGATCGACTCGCCCCAGGAAAAACACGCCAACATCAAGCAGGTGCTGTTCTGGGCCGACAACACCCAGCACAAGCGTGCCCTGCTGGACCACTGGCTGCGCGATTCTTCCATCAACCAGGCGGTGGTGTTCTGCAGCACGCAGGTGGAATGCGACGGTCTGGCGACCGACCTGCAGCAGGTCGGGTTCCATGCCGTGGCCCTGCACGGTGCGCTGAGCCAAGGCCTGCGCAACCGCCGTCTGATGGCGCTGCGCAGCGGTCAGGTGCAGATCCTGGTGGCCACCGACGTGGCCGCCCGTGGCATCGACGTGCCGACGATCACCCACGTGTTCAACTTCGGTCTGCCGATGAAGGCCGAGGACTACACGCACCGCATCGGCCGCACCGGTCGTGCCGGTCGCGATGGCCTGGCCGTGACCTTCGCCGAGTTCCGTGACCGCCGCAAGATCGGTGACATCGAGGCCTACACCCACCAGCGCCTGACGGCCGAGGTGGTGCCTGGTCTGGAACCCCGTCAGCGCCCGCCGCAGCCGGAATTCAATGGCCGTGGCCGCCCTGGTGGTGGTCGTCCGGGCGGTGACCGTTTCCAGCGTTCCGGCGGCGACCGCTTCGGCGATCGCCCGCCCCGTGGCCCCCGCGTTGAAGGCCGCCACGAAGCTCCGCGCTTCGAAGGTCGTCATGAGGCACCCCGGTTTGAAGGCCGGCAGGACGCGCCCCGTTTCGAGGGACGCCGCGAAGCTCCGCGTTTCGAAGGCCGTGACCAGTTCGCACCGCGCGGCGATGTGCGTTTCGATTCGCGCCCTGAAGGCCGCCATGACCGCGACACCGCGCGTCCGGCCGGCCGTTTCGGTGACGATCGTGGCCCCCGCAGTGGTGGTGCAGCCCGTCCGCACCAGGGTCACGGTGGTGGCAGCTGGTCCAACAGCGAACGGGCTCCGGGCCGTCCGGCTGGACCGCAGCGCCGTCCCCGCTAAGACCAACAAAAAAACCCCGCGATGCGGGGTTTTTTTTATGGCTTCCTCTCAAGCGATCAGACGATCGCCAGGCCTCAGGCGTAGAGTTCGCGCGCGATCTTCAGCGCCAGCGTGTCCGGCAGCTCGACATCGTCAAAACTCAGGGTCTGGCCGGCGCTCACGGGGCGCGTGATCACCGCATCCTGGATCAGGCCGATCGGCACATGGCCCTTCACGTCGGTGATGCGCGCGGCTTCACCGCGCACCTGGAAGCCGCCAATTGCGCGATCGATGCGCGTGCCCACCGGCAGGTCGACCTTGGCAATGCCGACGATGGAAATGCTCGGCTTGCTGGAGTTGTTCAGCAGCACACCGCCACCGCCCAGCACCCGGCGCACCGTCTTGATGATCTCGTACTGGCACAGGTGGAACGGGCGCACGAGCACGTAGTACGGGCCATCGCCGAGCTTGAGGTAGTTCAGCGCTTTCCATTCGGACTTGTCGTGCGTGCCGACGACGAACACGCCGGCGTTGCCCGGCGCCAGCACGTAGTCGGAGATCGCCTGGCCGCGCTCGGCGGCAGTGCGCGCCAGTTCGATGGCGGCCTTGGTCACGTCCGTGGCCTTGGGGCCTTCCATGCCCTGGCGTGTGATGGTGCCGCCAAAGCCGTTGGCCACCAGCGCCTGTTCGATCTGGATCTTGGTGCCGTCGGTGAACGAGGTGGTCTGCTCGACGCTGATGCCCTGCTTGCCGGCCCAGTAGGCCATTTCTTCGGGCGTCGGATGGTGGTTGAGGAAGCCCTTCATGTTGCCGTAGACCAGCGGCTTGAAGCCCATCATCACGGCCTCTTCGCGCAGGGCGGCGATCGAGCCGGGCTGGTCGCCCTCGGCTTCGGTCAGCAGACCCTTGTCGGCGAACCAGGAGCCGGTGGTGACGTGGAACTCGGAGTTCATGGTGACCACGGGTTTGCCGGCGCGCAGGGCGATGTCGATGATGCGCGTGGCGTGCAGCACGTCACCGCTGCACTCGACGATCAGGTCCGACTTGTCCAGCAGCTCCTGTTCGGAGTGGGTGAAACGGTCGGTCCAGGGGAAGAAATCGACGCCGCCTTTGCGGCGGGTGAGCACGACGCTGAGCTCCAGGTCGGGGGCGTGGTTGTGCACCAGCCGGGCGAAACCGCTGGCGATGAATCCTGTGCCGACGAGGCCGATCCGTTTTTTCGGGCTGTTCATTCCGTGTGACTTTCTTGGGTCTTGCGTGTGTGTTCCGGGACCGCTGCCAGCGGCACGGTCTCGGCCGGAGGTGTCAGACGCTGTAGCGCAGGCGGCTGTCCGGGGCGTCGAAATTCTGGTCCTGCGGAGCGTAGCCGGACACCAGCTCCACCAGCAGCAGCTTGGTGCCGTCCACGTCGCGGCGGTCCAGCACGGCTTCGAGCTGGGTCAGCTTGTCCTGCAGCACAGGCCAGGCCAGGAATTCTTCATGGGCCTTCATGATCCGGGGATGCGAGGTCGGGCGCGGGTTGTTGCCGATCAGCAGTTCCTCGAACAGCTTTTCGCCGGGGCGCAGGCCGGTGATCTCGATGGCGATATCGCCGTCCGGGTTGATCTCGTCCTTCACGCACAGGCCCGAAAGTTCGATCATGCGGGTCGCCAGATCGAGGATCTTCACCGGGTCGCCCATGTCCAGCACGAACACGTCACCGCCCTTGGCCATGGCTCCGGCCTGGATGACCAGTTGCGCGGCTTCGGGGATGGTCATGAAGTAGCGGGTCATGTCCGGGTGGGTCAGCGTGATCGGCCCGCCGTCGCGGATCTGGCGCCGGAACTTGGGCACCACCGAGCCGGACGAACCGAGCACGTTGCCAAAGCGCACCATCGAGAAACGGGTCCTGGGCGAAGCGTCGGCCAGCGCCTGCAGCGTCATCTCGGCCAGGCGCTTGCTCGCGCCCATGATGTTGGTCGGGCGCACGGCCTTGTCGGTGCTGATCAGCACGAAGTCGGCCACGCCGAACTCGGCGGCGATCTGGGCGGCGGTCAGCGTGCCCAGCGTGTTGTTGCGGATGCCCTCGATCGGGTTGTGCTCCACCAGCGGCACGTGCTTGTAGGCGGCGGCGTGATAGACCGTGTCTGGTTTCCAGTCGGCCATGACTTCGCGCAGCCGCTGGCCATCGCGCACAGAGGCCAGCACCGGCACGATCAGCACACTTTCCGATTCCAGGCGCTCCTGCAGTTCCTGCTGGATTTCGTAGAGCGCGAACTCGCTCTGTTCGACCAGCACCAGGGTGCTGGGGCCGACGGCCAGGATCTGGCGACACAGCTCGCTGCCAATGGAGCCTCCCGCGCCGGTCACGAGCACGACCTTGTCGGTGATGTTCTTGCCCAGCAGGATGTGGTTGGGGCTGACCGCTTCGCGGCCGAGCAGGTCGTCGATGTCCAGTTCGCGCAGGTCCGAGGTGCTGACCACGCCCTGCGCCAGTTCGCTCACGGCCGGCAGGGTGCGCACCTGCACGTGGGCGCGCTGCATCTGGGCGATCAGCTCGTTGCGGCGGTGGCGGCTGAGCGAAGGAATGGCCAGCAGCACGGTGCTGACCTGCAGCGAACTCACCAGGCCCGGCAGGTCGGCCGGGCTGTAGATCGACAGGCCGTTGAGCACGTGGCCGTGCAGGCGGTCGTCGTCGTCCATGAAGCCGACCACGCGCATCTCGTGGCTGTTGGCCATCGCAGCCGCCAGCTGGCGGCCCGCGTTGCCGGCGCCATAGATCAGCACGCGGGGCAGGGCGATCAGGCGCAGCTGGTTGCGGTACAGGCCGCCCAGCCAGAAGCGGGCCAGCATGCGCGACGCGCCGACGGTGAACAGCAGCAGCAGCGGCTGGATCAGGCCCACGGTGCGGGGCACGCCGTCGATGCCGAAGGCGGTGAAGACGGTCGCGAACAGCAGGGCGTAGACCGCGCAGGCCTTGAGCACCGTCATCAGCGCCGCCATGCCCGAGTAGCGGAAGATGGCGCGGTAGAAGCCGTTGACGATGAAGATCGGCAGGGCCAGCACCAGGGAAACGCCGACCGCTGACATCGGCTGCCAGAAACTGTCGCCGGACAGCTTGACCCATTCACCCAGCCGCAGGTAGTAGGCCAGCCAGACAGTCAATACACACAGCGCGGCATCCACGGAGAGCACCACCACGCGCTTGGCGGGGCGGGGCATGGCCAGGATCGGAAGGGCAACTCGGTTGAGCATGGGTGTCGGAGGCGCCTCAGTGGGTCACGCCGTCACGGCGCAGCACGCGCCACGCCGTGAGGAAGATGATCTTCATGTCGAACCAGAACGACTGCTTCGCGAGGTACTCGGCGTCCAGTCGAACCTTCTGCGGGATGGGCAATTCGTCGCGTCCGTTGATCTGGGCCCAACCTGTCAGGCCCGGGGGCAGGCGGTGCACGCCAGCCTGAGTACGGGCTTCGATCAGATCGGTCTGGTTGAACAGCGCCGGCCTGGGGCCGACCAGACTCATGTCGCCTTTGAGGATGCTCCACAGCTGCGGCAATTCGTCCAGGCTGGATTTTCGCAGAAAGGAGCCCGCAGAAGTCAGATACTTTTCAGGATCTGAAAGAAGGTGGGTGGCCACGGCGGGGGTGTCCAGCCGCATGCTGCGGAATTTGGGCATCTTGAACAGCTGGTTGTCGCGCCCGACCCGGTCGCTCCAGTACAGGGCGGGGCCAGGGGAGGAGAGGCGCACCCACAGCGCGATCAGGCCGATCGGCAGCAGCAGCACCAGTCCCACCAGCAGTGCAAAAGTCACATCGAAGGCACGCTTGATCACCGGACGTCCCGTGTCGCTGATTGCAGGCCCTGCTGCACCGTGCAACCAGGCGCCCACTGCAAAACCCGGCGAGTATGCCCGATGTCCACCTGCAGGCTGCCGATCAGGCGCTCGACCTGGTCGGCGCGCCCGGTCAGGCGGCCGGCCAGGCGCAGCCAGGATGGCGGGAAGGGCAGCAGCCGGGCCGGTCGCCCCAGCGCCTGGGCCATGCCGCGGATCAGGTCGGGTGTCGACAGGTCCTGTCCGTCGGACACCAGGAAGGTCTGGCCCGCGGCGGCCGGGTGCACGGCACAAAGGGCCAGCAGGTCGGTCAGGTTGTCCAGCGCCACCATGGAGCGCAGGTTGTGGACGGAGCCCAGGGGCAGCGGAACACCCCGGTGGACGGCCTGCATGAGGCGCAGGAAGTTGGCCTTGACGCCAGGGCCGTAGACCAGCGGCGGTCGCACGATCACGGTCTGCAGCCCGGTTTGCGCGGTCACGGCCTGGAGCGCCAGTTCGGCCTCCTGCTTGGACACGCCGTAGGCGTCTTCCGGAGCGGGCGGGCTGTCGGCACGCAAGGGCGCTCCGGGGGGGGAGCTTTCACCCAGCACCTTGATGGAGCTGACATGCACCAGGCGCTGCACGCCGGACCGCACCGCCGCCTGGGCGAGCGAGCGGGTGCCCTCGACGTTGATGCGCCGGCAGATCTCCAGATCCTGCGGGCCGGGCCGCAGCGGGATGTGGGCGCGCGCGGCGCAGTGCACGACGACATCGACGCCCTGGAGGGCGTTCGTCCAGTCGGTCTCCGGCCCGAGTTCGCCCACGATCCTGGCCCCGGGCCATTCCGGCCTTGGCGTCCGCAGCAGCGGAACCACCGGGTGACCGAGCGTCTGCAGGTGGCGGCACAGGGCGCTGCCCACAAAGCCGCTGGCACCGGTGACGGCGATCACCGGCGTCATGCGGCCGCCGGCCCTGCCAGACCGGACAGCCGGTCGGCGTACCAGGCCATGTGTTCCGCGGTCACGCGGTGGTGCGTCGGCAGGAAGCTGGCTTCCATGACCGCACGGGCGCCCGGAAACTGGCGCCGGGAGGATTCTTCCGCGCGCTGCACCACTTTCTCGTACATGCGCCCCGAACTGATGCCCGGACCTTCGAGGCTGGCCCGCACGGGGTATCTCAGATAGGGCAGGCCGCACGGCATGTCGAACCGGAGCGCCTGGGGAATGCTGCGGTGGTAGGCGTCCGCGATGCGGGTCCGGCCGGTGCCGTCCCAGGTCTGCAGGCTGTGCGTGATCCAGCGGGCCCGGTCTTCGCACAGGGCGCGGATGTCGATGGACCGCGACTCCTTGTCGATCGCATTGGCCGAATGGCGCTGGGTCACCTTCTGTCCGAACAAGGCCCAGGCCGGCCCGAACAGCAGGTTGCCCACCAGCGACAGGACCACGTGCCGGACCGCGCCGCACTCCTGTTCCAGCGCGGCGTATCCGTTGCGCAAGGCCCCGCCGCCCAGCAGGGCTCCGCCGCCCATGCCGGAGACCTGCTTGCCGGGACCGAAGCTCAGCAGCTGGAAGTCGGCCCCGCTGGCGGGATCGGGCAGGGTCTGCGCCCGGTCTTCGATCACGATGCAGTCTGGAAACAGCTGTTTGTAGGGGCGCACCGGTGCGCCGAACAGCGGCGTCGGCACCAGGGCCACCGTTCTTCCTGCCGACCGCTCGATCCAGCCGCGCACGGCCGCCAGATCGAGATCCAGGTCTGGAGCGACATCCACAAACGCCATTTCTGCCCCGGCTTCGTCCAGCGCCTGCACCACCGAGTCGCAGGTGTAGGCGGGAACAATGAACAGCAGATCGGGGTGCTGGCGCAGCAGGTGTTGCGACAGGAACTTCATCCCCTGCCGGGCCGCGCCGAAGAACAGCCACCCGGACTCGCTGGGCCGGCTGCCATAGCGCACATGGGGAATCAGCGGGGGAATGGGCTGGGGCGGGTGCATGGTGGGGGACGACTTACAATTTGCCGTTTGTCCGCCCGGTCGCCCGGTGCGTGCATCACAGCGTCTGTCCACGCCGATTTTCCCCCATCTCTTGCGGGTCCCTTTTTTCCGCAAGACCCCGGGCGATCCGGTTTCCAGTATCCATCAGTCCCTTGCGCACCTCTCGCCCGCTTTCTCCGTTATTGCGCCCTGAAGCATTTCTGGCGTGGTGCCTGTCGGTGCTGCCCCGCTGGCGGGGCGCGCTCCGGGTGCTCCGGCTGGTGCTCATCAGCGGGCTGCTGACGTTCAATCTGGGCGTGCGCTCCAAGCCCTACCAGCTGGATGTGGTGCTGGATGCCAGCATTCCCGTGACCGCCACCGCGCAGGTCTTCTATTCGTTCGACGGTCTCTCGTACTACCCCGAGAACAGCCAGATCATGTCGCACAAGATGGTCGACGGCCGCATGGCCATCGTCTTTCCGCTGCGCACCGCCAAGCCGGTCAAGACCCTCCGCATCGACCCGCTGAACGAGGTGGGGTCCCTGACCTGGTCCGGCATGACCCTGCATGGCAACTCCGGCACCTGGACACGCCACGGGACCGAGCTGCAGGGCCTGTTGCAGCATCTGGACCAGCTGAAGATCGTGTCCTCGGACGGCGCCGGGCTGCGGCTGGAAGCCACGGGCATCGACTCCAAGCTGCTGATCGATGTGCCGGATGGGCTGATGCACCTGTCGTGGGGCCAGCGCGCGCTGCCTTGGCTGAAGGCGCTGGCCGGGAGCCTGCTGGTGGGCGTGCTGCTGGAACTGCTGCTCCGGCTGTTCCGCCCGGATCAGCGGTTCCGCCGTGCCGTCGATGCCGGTCTGGCGCGGATCGCGAAGGCGGTGAGTGATCCTTCGGTGCTGACGGTTCCGGCGTCGGCCATCGGTGTCTATGCCGTGCTGCTGCTGCTGGCCGGTGTCTGGGTCGGGGCCAAGCTGCACCAGTCGTCGATCGGCCTGTGGGACGGCATGTACCCGCCCGAATACGTGGAGCGTGCGGTGAGTCTGGGCTCGCCCAAACCCATCCGCAGCGACGAATGGGGGACGCTGACGCCCTGGATCCTGAACCAGGCCCAGACGGGGATGAAGAACGACAACGCCAACATCGGTGCGCCCGGCTCGCCCATGCTGGCGGGGGCGCCGGTCCTGTCCCCGGTGATGGTGGCGCAGCCCAAGTACTGGGGCTTCGTGCTGCTGGACATCGAGCGCGGCTTCTCCTGGTACTGGGCCTACAAGTCCTTCGGCCTCATTGCGGCGTTCTTCACCTTGCTGTTGCTGCTGACCCGGGGCGACACGGTTGTCTCGCTGGCGGGGGCGCTGGGCATGTTTGGCGCGTCCTACGTCCAGTGGTGGGCTTCCAGCGTGCCCTCAGAGGTGATTTCCGGCTTCGTGATGTCGGTGGTGGGCACGGTGTACCTGCTGCAGGCGCGCAGCGCCAAGGCCATGGCGGTGGGGGCGGTGCTGGCGGCGCTGTCGGTGCCCAACCTGCTGCTGCAGCTCTATCCGCCGTTCCTGCTGCAGATGGGGTATCTGGCGGCGTTCCTGCTGGTGGGGCTGCTGGGCCACAAGGCTGCGCTGGAGAATTTCCGCTTCCGCCAGCCGCACCGCTGGATGTTCATGGGCCTGTCGGTGCTGATCGTGGCGCTGCTCGCGGGTTCCTGGTACGGGCAGGTGCGCGATGCGGCCCAGGTGATGATGAACACGGCCTATCCGGGCAAGCGCGTCAACCTGGGCGGCGACTACCCCTGGTACGCGATCTTCTACGGCGTGTTCGAGTCCTGGAAGATCGACGACTCGGTCATTCCGTTCCCGCCGGTCAACCCCTCGGAAGCCAGCACCTTCTGGATCCTGTTCCCGCTGGTGGCGTTCATGGTGCCCTGGCAACGCTGGCGGCAGCCGACGCTGCGGATCGTGACGCTGCTGATGGCCTACTGCCTGCTGTTGCTGGCCTGGACCTGTCTGCCGCTGCCGCATGCGGTGAAGACGCTTCTCTCGGGCCTGGGCTGGTCGCTGGTGCCGGCTTCGCGCACCCAGATCGGCTTTGCGGTGGCCTCGGCCTTGATGATGGCCCTGCTGGCGTCGGCGACGGCGCGTGGCGAACTCAAGCTGGTGAAGGTGCCGTCGGTCTTGCTCGCGCTCGCCCTGGCGCTGGTGGTGGCCGCTTACGGCAAGTACCTGGCGACACACGATCCGGTGTTTTTCTCCAATGGCCGGATCGCGCTGGGAGCGTCGGTGGTCGGGCTGCTGGTGTACGCGGTGCACCGTGGGCTGCGCTGGATGTATCTGGCGCTGATGGTGTTGATTGCTCTGCCGACCATGTACGTCAACCCGGTCCAGAACGGTTTGGGGCCTTACCTGAACAAGCGCAGCTTCCAGCTGGCCCGGCAGTTCGGTGGGGAAACGCACGACAAGTGGGCGGTGTTCGGCAATCTCCGGCTGGCACAGGGCTACCGCTCGCTGGGCCTGCATGTGATCAACGGCACCTACTATTCCCCGCGGGCCGATCTGCTCGACCAGCTTGATCCGGACGGGCAGTACAAGGAAGTCTGGAACCGTTATGCGCACGTCGAACTGGTCAGTGGCGAGGAAGGCAAGAAGCCCCGGTTCGAGCTGAAGTACGCCGACCATTACCAGATCTTCCTGGACGTCTGTGGCCCGCACATCCGCGCCGCGGGCGTGACCCACGTGGCCTACACCTACGCGCCGAGCGCGCGCGAACAAGCCTGCATGGAGCCGTTGATCGTCAACGACTTCAGCGGCGAGAGTCTGTACCGCCTGCGGGCGTTGAACTGAGGACAATCTTGACTTCTCTGGACATTCTGGTTCCCTACTGGGGCGATCCGCGCCTGATGCGGGAGACCGTGGAAAGCGTGCTGGCGCAGGACTGCGACCGCTGGTTCCTGACCGTGCTGGACGACTGCTATTCCGATCCGGCCATCGGCGACTGGATGAAGACCCTGAACCATCCCCGGGTCAAATACCTGCGCAACGAAAAGAACCTGGGCATCGTCGGCAACTACCAGAAGATGCTGACCATGGCCACGCGCGAGCTGGTGATGTGGCTGGGCTGCGACGACGTGCTGCTGCCCAACTACGTGAGCACGGTGCTCAAGGCGCACGAGAAGTTTCCCGACGCCGCGGTGATCCATCCCGGCACGCAGACCATCGACGAAAACGGCACGGTGGTCTCGACCCTGACCGACTGGGCCAAGACGAAGCTGGTCATGCCGCAGAGCAAGGAGCCGCAGCTGCTTCGCGGCGAGTCGCTGGCGACCAACCTGCTGGTGGGCGACTGGATGTACTGGCCGGCGCTGACCTTCCGCGCCGACCGGCTGCACAAGGCGCAATTCAACCCCGAGCTCAAGATCACGCACGACCTGGCCTTCGTGCTGGAGCTGGTGTTTGCCGGCGAGTCGCTGCTGGTCGACCCGACGGTGTGTTTCTCCTACCGCCGCCACTCCAACAGCGCCTCGACCAACAGCCTGTTCGACGGCCGCCGCTTCAAGGAAGAGCGCCAGTACTTCGCGATCGCGCGGGCGCAGGCCGAGAAGGCCGGCTGGCGGAAGGCCGAGCGCGCGGCGCGCTGGCACCTGACTTCGCGTGGCAATGCGCTGTGGATCCTGTGCAATGCCATCGTGCAGCGGCGCTGGTCGTCGGTGCCGATCCAGCTGGAGCACATCTTCAACCGGGTGGGTCCGTGAACGGCGCCGTGACCGAGTTGCCGCCGCTGCCTCCGCCCCGGAACGTGCGTTCCCGGGCGGCGCGGCACCGTTCGCAGACCCAGGGCGATGTGGTGCCCGAGTCGCAGGTGTCGACGGCGCTGCACAGTGCCGATTTCGTGGCGCGCTGGCGCAACATGCTGGTCGAGCTGTATGGCTACCAGCAGCGCGAGGGCGTGCTGCTCGTGCCGGGTGTCACCGGTGGGCGTACGGCGGTGCATGTGCCGCTGCTGAGCTATTCCGAGCTGTCGATGACCGAGGCCCGGGCGCTCCAGGGTCGGCTGGGCGGCGGCAGTTTCCAGATCCGTGTGCTCGATGGTGAGGTCACTTCGTTCCAGCCGAACGAGACGGTGACGATGCGCCTGAACCTGGCCTCGGGTTCCGAGGACGAGGTCTTCAACGGCATCATCCCGTCCAAGTGCCGCAACCACATCCGCAAGTCGGAGAAGTCGGGCATCCAGATCCGCGTCGGGGTGGAAGAAGACCTGATCGACGATTTCTACCGGGTCTGGGGCACGACCATGCACCGGTTCGGCACGCCGGTGTTCGCGCGCCGCCTGTTCTCGCTGCTGCCCAAACACGTCGACACCCGCTACTTGGTGGGCTACCTGGACGGCAAGCCGGTGTCCGGTGTCTGCCTGGTGCTGGACGAGACGGTGGCCTGGGTGCCGTGGGCCGGGTCGCTGATGGAATACCGCAACGTCAGTCCCAACCACATCCTGTACTGGCACGCGATTCGGATGTCGCTGGAGGCCGGCCGGCCGGTGTTCGACTTCGGTCGTTCGGGCTATCAGGCACCAACCTTCGTGTTCAAGGAAGAGTGGGGCGCCGAGCCGGTGCGGGTGTTGACCCTGTCTTCGAGCCAGTCGGACGTGTATTCGAAGTACACGCTGGCGGCCAATGTGTGGAAGCGCTTGCCGCGCATGCTGGTCGATGCCGTGGGGCCGCGACTGTGCCGTTTTCTGCCGGACCTCTGATGGGCCGGTGCGGATTTGAACTGAGGTGACGTGAATGCAGGATTCTCTGAACAGCCCCCCCGCCGTGCGCAACGACGTGGCCATCGTCTTGCCGGCCTACAACGAAGAGCTGACCATCGAGGCGACGGTCCGCGACTTTCATTCGGCACTGCCCGAGGCCAGCATCTGGGTGATCAACAACCGTTCGGCCGACCGGACCGAGACGATTGCGCGCGAGACGATCGCATCGCTGGGCTGCCGTGGTGGCGTGATCAACGAGATGCGTCCGGGCAAGGGCAACGCGGTGCGGCGCGGCTTCCTGGAGATCGACGCCGATGTCTACATCCTGGCCGATGCGGACATGACCTATCCGGCCAGCGAGGTCGTGCGCCTGATGGAGCCGGTGGTCTCGGGCAACGCCGACATGGTGGTGGGTGACCGCCACTCGGCCGGCCACTACGCGGCCGAGAACAAGCGCGCCTTCCACGGTTTTGGCAACAAGATCGTGCGCGATCTGGTCAACGTGCTGTTCCGCAGCAAGCTGGCCGACATCATGAGCGGCTACCGGATCTTCAGCCGGCGTTTCGTCAAGAACTACCCGATCCTCGTCGAGGGTTTCGAGATCGAGACCGACATGACGCTGCACGCGCTGGACAAGCGCTTTCGCATCATCGAGCTGCCGGTGAACTACAAGGACCGGCCCGATGGCAGCGTGTCCAAGCTCAACACCTTCAGCGACGGGCTCAAGGTGCTGTTCACCATCGGCAACATCCTGCGCTACTACCGCCCGATGCTCTTTTTCGGCGCGGTCGGCTGCCTGATGGCGCTGGCAGGGCTGCTGGCCGGTCTGCCGGTGCTGCTGGAGTTCCTGGAGTACCGCTACATCCTGCATGTGCCGCTGGCCATCCTGGCGACCGGGCTGGAAATCGTGGCCGCGGTCGTGTTTGCCATTGCCCTGCTGCTCGACTCGATCGCGCACCAGGACCGGCGCAACTTCGAGCGCCAGCTGCTGAACCAGGACCAGCGCTGAGCGATGCGCGGACGCACCCCCTGTCCCCTGGCCCGCGGGTCATGAGCGCCCCGGGGCTTGCGCGGTCTGCCGTCCGGGCGGGGCTGACCGCCGGCGCACTGTTTCTGCTGGCGCTGCTGCTGTTGCGGACGCTGTCCTTCGGCTGCGACAATCTGGTCTGCCATCCGTGGGGCTACCGCTTCGGCGCGGCCCTGCTGCTGGCCGGTGTCGCGCTGGCGCTGCCGGGCTGGGTGTTTCTGCGACAGGTGTGGCCCCGGGACAGCGACGGTCCCGGATTTCCGTTGTTCACGTCGATGGCCACCGGGCTCGTCCTGCTGATGGCCTACGTGTATGTCCGGTCGCTGTTCAGCCAGTTCGTGCGCGATGTTCCGGTGTCGCGCTGGGAGCTGGTGGGCCTGGTCCTGGTCGCGGGCGTCCTGGCGCTGCGCGGCGCCCGCCAGCGGTGGTCGTCCGGTGGGGACCGCGGGCAGGATGTCTGGCGCCTGGTGCTGGAGCTGGTGTTGCTCGCGGTGGTCTGCGTCGTGATCGCGGACCGGGAGCTGCCGCGCACCGTCCTGCTCTCCAGCGACCCCGATTTCCACGTGTTCTTCGGCCTGCAGGTCGAGCGCTTTGGCGGCGTTCCCTACCACCAGCGCGACTGGGGCGACCAGGCCTTCAACTATCCGGCGGGCTCGGGCGTGATGCTCTTCGTGTGGCGGCAGCTCAGCGGCCTGGATCTGCGCAACCTGCTGACGGCCTTGCCGATCCTGTTCCAGGTGGTGGCGGGCTTTGTGGTGGTGGAACAGCTCATGCCGGGGCTGGTGAAGACGTCCCACCGCGTCATCCTGCTGCTGTGCTCGCTGGGCATGACCGTGGGCGGCTTCCTGTTTCCGCTGTTTGTGCAGTACGCGCACATGGAAAGTGGTGCGCGGCAGATGGGCATCCTGGTGGTGGCGCTGTTGCTGGCCTGGGTGATCGCCAGCGTGCGCGAACCCGGTGCGGGTGCCTGGCGCTGGCTGGTGCTGCCCGTGCTTGCGTTCTTTGTGCTGATGGTGCTGAACCCGGCCCACGCGGCCTTGCCCGCCTGCGTGCTGGTGGCGCTGGCGGTGTACGGTTTCTTCACCGGCCGCAGGAGCTGGAGCCTGTTGCTGGTCCTGCTGGGCGGCCTGGCGCTGGGTGTGCTCGACCCCTTCTATCAGAAGATGGTGGGTTACACGCAGGGCGCACGCACCGACACCGTCATCTACGGCGACGCGCTGACGATCAAGACCTTGCCCGCCATCGTGCGCGGCACGGTCGGTTTTTTGCAGCACGGCTATCCGGCATTTTTCCAACAGCTGTCGGTGTTGCTGACCGAACAGCAGTGGAAGGTCTTCCTGTCCCTGCTGGTGTTCTATGCGGCCTGCCTGTTCGGGCTGTCGCCCAGGACCAGGATCTCCAGGGCGGCGTTCCTGTCGCTGCTGGCGCTGCTGCTGTCGATGTACGGAGTCCATGCCTTCACGCAGGCGCTGGCGACCGACATCCGCACCTTCCTGCTGGCGCCCTACATCTTCTTCAATCTGGCGCAGTACAAGGCCCTGCTGCTGATCTTCATGGCCGCTGCCGTGCTGGTCACCCTGATGCGGGCCGGGCGCCATGTGGTGTGGCTGGTGCTGGCCGGCATCTGTCTGGCGCTGCCGGCTGCGTGGCTGGTGCGCAGTGCGCAGCCGATGGTGCTGGAGCCGCGGCGGGACGACTGCGGAGCCCTCGGCTGCATCGAAGACGATGACCTGGTGCTGTTGCGCAAGTTCGAGCAACTGGTGGCCGGTGGCGAACTGGCGGCGGCGTCCGGCAAGCCACCCAGGGTGCTGATTCCGAACGCGGTGGCCAGAATGGAGCTGGAAACCTGGATTTTTCCGGTGTCTTCCGCACGGGTGTTGCCTTACTTCAAGGTGCTGCCCGCCGCCTTCTATTACTTTCAGGGCGATGCGGAGTACGGCACCGCCGCGTACCTGGCGCATGTCTGTGAACGGCTGGACCGCGGCTGGCTCCAGTCCAAGGGCATCGCCTACGTGTACCTGCCGTCCGAGCGCTCGCAGGCCTGCCTGGCCGGCATGGAGACGCTGATCGGCACCGAGCAGGTGGTGCTGAACGAGGGTGGGGCGTATCTGCTCAGGCTGCGGGAACCGGCTGCGGTGCAGGCGGTCCCAGGAGCACATTGAAAGACATTGGCATGGATCGGTTTGGTGGTTTTCTGGCTCGTCCGGCGAGGCTGTGGTCGGCGCTCATGGCGCGCACCTGGGTGCGCGCGCTGCTGACGCTGCTGGTGTTTGCCCTGCTGGCGACGGCGGCCCACCGGGCGCTGCCCAACCGCTATGTGCTGGATGTCGAACTCCAGGCTGAAACCCCCGTCGGAAGCTCGGCCCAGATCTACTTCTCGCTGGACGGCAAGAGCTTCTTCCCGCAGAACATCGTCGGCATGGTCCGGATCTTCGAGGCCGGGCAGCAGAGCTTCCTGGGGCGCGTCTATTCGCGCAAGCCGGTCAAGGCCCTGCGGCTGGACCCGGTGGATCGCGCGGGCGCGCTGGAGTGGCACTCCCTGTCCATGCAGGGGCCGGCGGCCAGGGTCGACTACCGGGGCGATGCGCTGCTGGCCCAGGCACCGACGCTGGACCAGCTGGAGCTGCAAAGCGCCAGCCCGCAGCGGCTGTCGTTCCTGTCGACCGGTGTGGACGCCAAGGTCGGGCTGGTGGTGCCGCCGGAACTGGTGTCGCAACCCGACCCGGACCGCAAGACGCTGCGGGTGGAGGTGTTCTCGGCGCTGGCGGGCCTGTGTCTGCTGGTGATCGTGCTGGACCTGCTGAAGGTCCGTCTGTCGGTCCTCGGGCGGGCCGTGCATGGTGGGGCTGCGCGGGTGGCGAACTGGCTCAGCGATGAAGCCACCATCGTCTTTTCGGCCTGGGCGGTGATGGTCTACGCGCTGCTGCTGGTGCTCTCGGGGATCTGGGTGGCGCTGGGTCTGTACCAGTCCTCGATCGGGGTGTGGGACGAGATCTACAGCACCAGGCCCGCGGAGCGCTCCATCTCGCTGGGTTACCCCAAGGAGATCCGCAGCGACGAGTGGGACGTGTTGACCCCCTGGATGCTCAACCAGGTGCAGACCGGCATGCGGGTGGACAACCCGAACATGGGCGCGCCCGCCGCGACCATCCTGGCCGGGGTCCCGGTCGACGGTCCCCTGATGCTGGCGCAACCCAAGTACTGGGGTTTCGAACTGCTGGACGTCGAGCACGGCTATTCCTGGTACTGGGCGTTCAAGACCTTCGGCATGATCGCGGCGGTGTTCACCCTGCTGCTGGCGCTGACGCGGGGCGATGTGCTGGTGTCGCTGGCGGGCGCGGTCGCTTTGTTCGGCTCGTCCACGGTCCAGTGGTGGTTCTCCGGGTTTGCGCCGGAAATGATCATCGGGCTGAGCGTGGCGGTGGTGGGCGCGACGTACCTGCTGTGGGCGCGCAAGACCGGGGGCATGGTGTTCGGTGCCGTGTCGGTGGCGCTGGTGGTGCCCAACCTGCTGATGCACCTGTACCCGCCGCACCTGCTGCCGCTGGGTTATCTGGCGGTGTTCCTGACGGGCGGCCTGTTGCTGCGCCCTGGCGCCCTGGCGGGCATCCTGGTGCGCTGGCGGCCCCGCCTGGTCATGGTGGCGATGGCGCTCGGTCTGATGGGCTGGCTGGTGTCGGTCTGGTATGCGGCGACGGCCGACACCGTGCGGCTGATGATGAACACGGTCTACCCGGGCAAGCGCTTCTTCCTGGGGGGCGATCTGCCACTGTACCTGGACTTCCATGGCATCTTCGAGTCTTGGAAGATCGAAGAGTGGCCGGTGCCGTTCCCGCCCACCAACCAGACCAAGGCCAGCCGCTTCTGGGTGCTGTTTCCGCTGGTGTTGCTGATCGTGCCGGTGTGGCACTGGCTGAAGCCGTCGTACCGGGTCAAGGCTTCGTTGCTGGCCTACTGCCTGCTGGTGTTGTGCTGGGCTTCCGTGCCCCTGCCGCAGGCGGTCCGCCTGGGGCTGGCGCACCTGGGCTGGTCCATGTCCGACCCCTGGGACAGTGCCTTCGGCATGGGGGTGGCCTCTGCGTTGCTGCTGGCCGTGATGGTGGCCGAACGGGCGCGCGGCGAGCTGACCGTGCTGCGGCCATCAAGCTGGCTGCTGGCGCTGGTGGCGTTGGCCCTGGTGCTGTCCTACGGTCTGTCGCTGGCACCCATCGATCCGGAGTTCTTCGACATCAACCGGATCCTGCTGGCGTCCGTGGTCGTGGCGGCGGTGGTCTGGGCGGTGCACCGGGGCAACCGCTGGCTGTACCTGGGTCTGATGGTGGCGGCGGCCATTCCGCCGCTGCATGTCAACCCGGTGCAGAACGGCCTGCGGCTCTACCTGCAGAAGGACGTGTTTGCCAACGCGCGCCAGCTTGGCGGTGATGGCGGTGTGTGGGCGGTCTACGGCGACCTGCGGGTGGCGCAGGGGTTCAAGGCGGTGGGACTGCGTGTCGTCAACGGCACCAACTACGCGCCGCGGATGCAGGTGCTCGATGTGCTCGACCCGCAGAAAAACGGCCAGGACATCTGGAACCGGTATGCGCACGTGGAGTACGTCTCGGGGCGGGCCGGAGCCGAGCCGTCCTTCGACCTGATGTTCCCGGACCACTACCAGATCGCGCTGGACGTCTGTGGCCGGCACATCCGGGCGACCGGCGTGACGCATGTGGCCTACACCTACGCGCCGTCGGCCGCGGAACTCTCTTGCCTGGAGCCTTTGCAGGCACCGGTTTCCGACGGCGCGGTGCGCTACTTCCGCCTGAAGTGAGGATGCCGCGGGAGCGGGAGGCGGACGCTCAGGTTCCGGCCTTGTCGGCGAGGTTGAGGATCACCACGCCCAGGCTGATGAGCACCAGGCCGAACCATTGCCACATGTTCAGGCGTTCGTCGAAGAACACCCAGCTGGCCGCGGCCACCATCAGGTAGAAGAACGAGCCGTTGATGGCGAAGGCCACCGACAGGCGTTCCTGTGCCAGCACGAAGAACCAGAGCACGTAGCCGCCGACCTGCAGGGTCAGGGCCGCATACACCCAGGGAGAGGAAATCGCGGCAATCAGGAACTGGATGATGCCTTCGTTCTTCAGGATGGGCGAAATGGCATTGACTGCGTTCTTCAGCACCATCTGGCTGGTGATGGTGAAGGACGTGACAAGAATGATCAGCAGGATGACTTGCATGGGGGGAGAGAAAAATCAGAGCGGCGTCTGGGAAAGTGCCTTGCGCTTGCGGTGCAGGCGCTGGTGAATGGCCACCTTGGGAACCGACTGCATGTCGTGCGAGAGAAAGGCCAGGATCAGCTGGAAGCCCATCAGCACCGGCAATGCGGCCAGCATGACCGTGCCGGGAGCCGTCATGACGTTCTGCTGGGCCGAGGACTGCCACTGCGTCACGCCGTAGACAGACCCCATGCACAGCAGCAGGGGGCCGGCCAGCAACTCCAGCGAGGCGGGCGACAGGTCGCGCAGGAAGTAGTTGTAGAAGATCCGCTTGAAGAAGTTGCGGATGTGCTTGAAGAGGAAGTCGAAGACGATCGACTTGATCTTGAGGTTGCTCTCTTCGTCGCCGTAGTTGGCATCCATCGGCACGTCCAGCACCACGCAGCGCAGCGTGTTGAGCCGAAACAGCATGTCGCTTTCGAAGAAGTAGCGGCGGCTGATCTTGTCCAGAGGCAGGTGCTCGACGATCCGGGCGTGGATGGCGGTGTAGCCGTTCGTCGGGTCGAACACGTCCCAGTAGCCGCTGGAGATCTTGGACATGAACGACAGTACCGCGTTGCCGAACAGGCGCACCGCCGGCATCTGGCTGATCTCGCTCAGGTCAAAGAAGCGGTTGCCCTTGGTGTAGTCCGCGTACCCTTCCAGAATGGGGTCGATGAACTGCGGCAGCAGCTCGGGCGCCATCTGGCCGTCGCCATCGATCTTCACGATGACGTCGCAGCCATCGTCCACGGCCGCGCGGTAGCCATGCATGACCGCGCCGCCGACGCCCAGATTGACCGCGTTGAAGACCACCTTGACCCGCGGGTCGCGGCAGTGCTCCTGCACGAATCTGCCCGATCCGTCCGGACAGGCGTCGTCGACCACATAGATCGCATGACACCGCGGACCCACCCGCGAGACCACGTCCAGGATGTGGGCCGTCACCCGGTAGCTTGGAATGACAACCCCCACTTTGGCGTTGACAGGGCTCATGAATGGCAGGGCGGAACGGGTGGTTTTGGGGCAGCTCGCTAGTTTAACAGTGTGTCAACGGGTGCCACTTTTGCCTTCATATAATGCTCGATTGCTTCCAATGCGCGCAGCCTGTCACCCATCGACGCTCCGTCCTCATGGACGCCAGACCACTCACCTGCGCCGGACGGACCACCCGCCGCGGCCACCCACCAAATGAACTTCACCCCCCTGCAGATCCCGGAAGTCATCGTTTTCGAGCCCAAGGTGTTCGGGGACGAGCGAGGTTTCTTCTTCGAGAGCTTCAACCACGCGCGCTTCGAAGCCGCCGTGGGATACCCGGTTAACTTCGTCCAGGACAACCATTCCAAGTCGGTGCAGGGCGTGCTGCGCGGCCTGCACTACCAGATCCAGCAGGCGCAGGGCAAGCTGGTGCGTGTCGTTCAGGGCGAGGTGTTTGACGTGGCTGTGGACCTGCGCAAGTCTTCGCCGACCTTCGGCCGCTGGGTGGGCGAACGCCTGAGCGCAGAAAACAAGAAGCAGCTGTGGGTGCCGGCCGGGTTCGCACACGGTTTTGTGGTGCTGAGCGAGACCGCCGAGTTTCTCTACAAGACCACCGACTACTACGCGCCGGCCCACGAGCGCAGCATTCTCTGGAACGACACCGACCTGGCCATCGACTGGCAGTTCGCCGGCCAGCCGGCGCTCTCGGCCAAAGACCAGGCGGGGACCGCTTTCCGCAACGCCGAAATCTACGATTGAGTGTTTTGATGAAAATCGTTTCTGTGGTTCTGTCCGGTGGTGCGGGCACGCGACTGTGGCCCGCGTCGAGGCAGGCGCTGCCCAAGCCGTTCATGAAACTCGGTGGCGGCAGTGCCTTGCTGGAGCAGGCGATTTCCCGCGGCCAGGCCTGTGGCACCGACGACCTGATGATCGTCACCAACCAGGATCACCTGTTCCTGACCCAGGGTCTGCTGGGCGAGATGACCGATCCGCCCCACGCGCATTACCTGCTGGAACCCAAAGGGCGCAACACCGCTCCGGCCATCGCCCTGGCGGCGCTGGCCTGCCAGAAGTCGCATGGCGACGAGGTGGTGATGCTGGTGTTGCCGGCCGACCACCTGATCCCCGACACGGAGACTTTTGTCGCCAATGCGCTGGAAGCCGCGCGGCAGGCGCAGGAGGGCCACCTGGTGGTGTTCGGCATCCATCCGACGGGACCGGAAACCGGTTTTGGCTACATCGAGGTGCCCAAGGTCGGCCGCGAGGTGCAGCCGGTGCTGAAGTTCGTTGAAAAGCCCGATCTGGCCACCGCGCAGGAGTACCTGTCCACCGGGCGTTTCTACTGGAACAGCGGCATGTTCTGCTTCACGGCGGGCGGGTTGCTGAAGGCCCTGGCCGAGCATGCACCCGACGTGCTGGCCGCGGCGCAGCACGCGATGGCGTCCGCCGAAACCAAGGCGCTGCCTCTGCCGGAATCCAGCAAGGCCCCCATGGTGACCCGCTTCGAGGCCCATGCGTTTGGCCGCCAGCCCGACATCAGCATCGACTACGCCGTGATGGAGCGGGCCACCAACGTGGTCCTGGTGCCTGCCCGTTTTGGCTGGAGCGACGTGGGTGCGTGGCCGGCGGTGGCGCAGGCCCACACACCCGATGCCAGCGGCAACACGCTGGGCTTGACCGACGGTACCGACTGGGTGGCCGTCAAGACCACCGGCACCCATGTGCACGTGGACAGCCATGGCCCCAAGGTCGTGGCCACGGTGGGGGTTTCCGATCTGGTGATCGTGGACACGCCCGATGCCTTGCTGGTCGCCAGCAAACAGGAAGCCCAGAACGTCAAGAAGGTGGTGGATGCGCTCAAGGAGCGCCACGCCAGCAGCCACCAGCACCAGAGCACGGTGCAGCCGGCCATCGTTCACCGGCCCTGGGGCACCTACACCACGCTCAAGGAAGAAGAGGGATACAAGGTCAAGCGGATCACGGTCAGGCCGGGGCAGAGCCTGAGCCTGCAGTACCACCACCAGCGCGCAGAGCACTGGGTGGTGGTGCACGGCCGCGGACTGGTGCAGGTCGGTGACAAGGAGTTCCCGACCCGTCCCGGCGAGTACCGCTACATCCCGCTGCAGGAGAAGCACCGACTGACCAACACCGGCCACGACGAACTGGTGCTGGTCGAGGTGCAGTGTGGCGACTATCTGGGCGAGGACGACATCGTGCGCCTGGCCGACACCTACGGGCGCGTCTGATGAATGCATTGATGGCGCTGTGGCGCTACCGGGGCTTCATCCTGGGCAGTGTCCAGCGGGAGTTCCAGAGCAAGTACCGCAATTCGCTGCTCGGCGCGGCCTGGAACATCGTCAACCCGCTGTCGATGATCATTGTCTACACGGTGATCTTCGCCAACCTGATGCGCACCCGCCTGCCCGG
This sequence comes from Hydrogenophaga sedimenti, assembly GCF_051857515.1. Classification (NCBI taxonomy): domain Bacteria; kingdom Pseudomonadati; phylum Pseudomonadota; class Betaproteobacteria; order Burkholderiales; family Comamonadaceae; genus Hydrogenophaga; species Hydrogenophaga sedimenti. Next base: position 69,215 of record NZ_JBPZHA010000012.1, on the reverse strand, counting down.
TGCCCAGGACCAGTTCTCGTTCAGCATCTACCTGTGTGCCGGCATCCTGACCTGGGGCCTGTTCGCCGAGATCACCAACCGGGCGACCGGCATGTTCATCGAGAACGCCAACCTGATCAAGAAGCTCAGCTTCCCGCGCCTGTGCCTGCCGGTGGTGGTGGTGGCGAACTCCCTGGTGAATTTCGGCATCCTCTTCGGGCTGTTCCTGCTGTTTCTCGTCATTTCGGGGCACTTCCCCGGTTGGGTGATTCTGGCGGTCATTCCCTTGCTGATCCTGCAGGTGCTGTTCGCCATCGGGGTCGGCATCAGTCTGGGGGTGCTCAACGTCTTCTTCCGGGACGTCGGGCAGTTCTTCGCGCTCTTCCTGTCTTTCTGGTTCTGGTTCACTCCGATCGTCTACCCGGTCAGCGTGTTGCCGGAGAGTGTGCAGTCGCTGATGCGCTACAACCCGATGGCGCGGGTGATCGAGGGATACCAGCAGGTGCTGCTGCACGCCAGCATGCCCAACTGGTACAGCCTCTGGCCGGTGGCCCTGCTGACGGCGCTGTTGTGTGTCTATGGCCTCTGGCAGTTCCGCCGCCATGTCGGCGAAATGGTCGACGAGCTTTGAAGGGTTGACCGGCATCCATGGGAACGATTTCTGTCAACAATCTGGGCAAGGCCTACAAGCAGTACCCCACACGCTGGGCCCGCTTGCTGGAATGGCTGAGCCCGTTTCACAAACAGCGCCACACACTCAAGTGGGTGTTGAACGACATCCACTTCTCGGTCGGGCAGGGCGAGGCCGTCGGCATCATCGGCATCAACGGCGCCGGCAAGAGCACGCTGCTCAAGCTCATCACCGGCACCACGCAGCCCACGACCGGCAGCGTGCGCATGTCCGGTCGCGTGGCCGCCATGCTGGAGCTCGGCATGGGCTTCCACCCGGATTTCACCGGGCGCCAGAACGCCTTCATGGCCGGGCAGCTGCTGGGCTATACGGTCAGCGATATCGAGAAACACATGCCCGAGATCGAGGCGTTTGCCGAGATCGGTGACTACATCGACCAGCCGGTGCGGGTCTACAGCAGCGGCATGCAGATGCGGCTGGCCTTCAGCGTGGCCACGGCGATCCGTCCCGACGTGCTGATCGTCGACGAGGCGCTGTCGGTGGGGGATGCGTACTTCGTGCACAAGAGCTTCGCGCGCATCCGCGCCTTCCGCGAGCAGGGCACGACGCTGCTCATCGTCAGCCACGACAAGGGTGCGATCCAGGCGATCTGCGACCGCGCCATCCTGCTCAATGAGGGCACCATCGCCATGGAAGGCGAGCCCGAGGCGGTGATGGACTACTACAACGCCATGCTGGCCTCGCACCAGAGCCAGAGCGTGCGCCAGGACGTGGTCTCCGGCGGCAAGATCCAGACGGTCTCCGGCACCGGCGAAGCGAATGTGACCGAGATCGCGCTGCTGAACGCCGACGGGCATCCGATCGAGCACGTCAATGTCGGGCAGAGCGTCACGCTGCGGGTGGAGGTGGCGGCCAGGGAGCCCATCGAGCGGCTGGTGCTGGGCTTTGGCATCAAGGACCGGCTCGGACAGATCATCTTCGGTTCGAACACCCACCACACCAACCAGGCGGTCGAGGATGTGCCCGCCGGCAGCGTGGTCCGTTTCGACATCAGCTTTCCCGCCAACTTCGGGTTCGGCACCTATTCCATCCAGACCGCGTTGCACAGCACGGACACCCATCTGGTGAACAACTACGAGTGGCGGGAGCGCTCGCTGGTGTTCAACGTCATCAATACCAGCAAGCCCCATTTCGTCGGCGTCTCCTGGCTCGATCACAAGGTGAACGTGTCATCGACGGCTCCGGCGCCGATGCGTTCATGAGCACGACCGTCCCTTTTTACCGGGCCTTCGAGGACCGGTACCGCGGCAGCCGCGAAGTCATCAAGGCGCGTCTGACGGTTTACCTGGATTTCCTTCGGCCGCTGACCGGTCAGGAAACGGAGAGGCCGAAGGCGGTCGACCTGGGTTGTGGCCGTGGCGAGTGGCTGGAGCTGCTGGTGGAGTCCGGGTTTGATGCCACCGGCATCGATCTGGACGAAGGCATGCTGGCCGCCAGCCGCGAGCGCGGGCTGACGGTGGTGCGGGGCGATGCGCTCGCGCACCTGTTGTCCCTGCCGGACAACAGCCAGGCGGTGGTCTCCGCCTTTCATCTGATCGAACACCTGCCGTTCGATGCGCTGCAGACCTTGGTGTCCCAGAGCCTGCGCGTGCTCCGGCCCGGTGGCCTGCTGATTCTGGAGACGCCCAACTCGGAAAACCTGGTGGTCGGCACCAGCCATTTCTACCTGGACCCGACGCACCAGAAGCCGATTCCGCACCAGCTGCTGGGTTTTCTCGCCGAGTACCACGGCTTTGTCCGCAACAAGATCCTGCGGCTGCAGGAGCACGAATCCGCGGTCAGCGATCCGTCGCCCACGCTCTGGGATGTGCTGGCCGGCGCGAGTCCCGACTACGCGGTGGTGGCCCAGAAGGGCGGGGCTGCGGAAGACCTGGCGCGCTTCGATGCCGCGTTTGGCCGCGAGTACGGCCTGTCCCTGGAGTCGCTGGCCGTGCGTCACGAGGTACATGCTCGCAACCAGCGCGAGCAAGGGCTTCACGCGCTGGCCGTCGAGGTGGCGCAATCCCGCAAGGCGTTGCAACAGGCTGCCCGCACGGTGCAGCAGTTGTCCGCTTCGGTCGAGCGACTGCAGTCGGAAGTGGCGCGCATGGAGGAAGTCTCCGGGCGGAGGTTGAAGGACATGTCCTCCCAGCTCGGTCAGACCTGGTCGATCGCGGCGTCGCTGGATCAGCAGCTGGCGGCATGGCGTGCGGGCGCCGACGCCAGCATCGCGAATGCGGTGGAGCGTCTGAACCGTCTCGAACGCAGTGGTCCTTCGGCATGGATCAAGTACGGCCTGGTGCGGCCAGCCCTCGTGGCGGGTCTCGCGCTGGGGGCTGCCGTGCTGGCGCCTTTCCCCGGTGTGCGGCTGCGCGCCGGCCAGTGGCTGGCCGCCAGGGTCCCAGGGCTGCACCGTCGGCTGGCGCTGTTGCGTGCCGGTGGGGTGCCGGAGCCTGCACAGCCCGATCCCCCTGCGGCCGTGGTGTCCGCACCGGAGCTTCCCCGTGGCGCGTTCAAGCGCAGCGCCGCCACCAAGCCTGCCGTGCTGCTCGCGGACCCGCTGTTGCTGGAGATGGCCCGTCCGCTCGATCTCGAGTCCTGTCTTTCCCTGGCCCGGTTCCGGCGGGAGCACGAGTCCCTGGAGGCCGTGACCACGCTGGGCCAGATGCGGCGCAGCGCCACTTCGGTGGCGTTCGTGCTGACCATTCACCACGGCGACCGCGATGCCCTGGTGCGCAGCGTCCAGTCGGTGCTGCGCCAGACCGATCCGGCGTGGGAACTGCTGTTGTGCGCCGCCCCTGCGCTGCAGCCGCTGGTCGACGAGTGGCTCGACATCGACTGGCGCATCCGGCGCGTCACCGGCGCCACGGACGACGAGGTGCAGAACCTGCTCAGGGCCAGCGGCCAGTGCACCACCGCCTTCATGGGATTGCTCACCCAGGGCGATGGCGTCGACGACGATCTCGTCAAACACCTCAGCCAGGCGCTGGCCTCCGATCCCGGACTGGACCTTGTGTACACCGACGAGGCGACCCTGCTCGACGACGGTTCGGTCGTGTCGCCCTTCTTCAAGCCCGACTGGTCGCCCGAACACCACCACTCGGTCAACCTGCTGGGCCGTTTCCTGGCGGTGCGCAAGTCGCTGCTGCTCAACCTCGAGGTGCCGGGCAGCGGCTCGCCGGAGGCCGACGAATATGCCCTTTCGCTGGCGGTGTCGGGCCAGGCGCGCCGCATCGGGCACCTCGAAGACCTGCTGTATGTGCGACGGCGTGAAAGCGATGTGCCCGCCGGTGGCTTCTTCTCGCCCGGCGCGCTGGAGCCGGCGCGGACGGCGCTGCAGGCGCACCTGGCCACGACCGATCCGGGCGTGCAGGTGACCGCCCATGCGCATCCGGGCAGTCTGCAGGTCCGCTGGCCGATTCCCGAAGGCCTCGAAGTCACCCTGCTCATCCTGACCAACATGCAGGAGCGCGAGGTGCCGGGCCGCGGCAAGCTGGTGCTGGCGACCAATTTCGTCGAATCCATCATCGCCAGGTCCAGCTACCCGGGCTACAAGATCATCGTGGTTGACGACGGGCATGTGCCCGACGACCTGCGTGCCCTGCTGGCGCAGCATGGCCACTCCACGGCCACCTTCGTCAAGGACGGCGACTTCTCGTTCGCCGGCAAGTCCAACTTCGCGACATCGCTGGTGAAGTCCGGGGTCGCGCTGCTGCTCAACGACGATCTGGAAGTCATCGCACCCGACTGGATCGAAGCCCTCGTGAGCCACGCGGTGCGGCCGGAGGTGGGCGTGGTCGGCGGCAAGCTGCTGTTCCCGAACAACCGCATCCAGCACGCCGGCATCTCGACCGGCCTCAATGGCTCGGCCGGTCACGTGTTCATGAACCGTCCCGTGGACGAACTGGAGTACGGCGGCTATGCGTCGGTGGACCGCAACTACGGCGCGGTCACCGGTGCGGTCATGGCCTACCGCAAGGAGTTCTTCGACCGCATGGGCGGTTTCGACGAGTTTTTCCGGGTGGACTACAACGACATCGACTTCTGCCTGCGCTGTGTGCGCGACGGCTACCGCGTCGTCTACACGCCGCATGCGCTGCTCTATCACTTCCACAACTCCAGCTTCAAGCGCAAGCACGACAAGAGCGCGGAGCGGCAGGAGTTCCTCTCCCGCTGGCAACACCTCGTGGATCGCGATCCGTACTGTGGCGTGCACCTGCGCAGCATCAGCGCCGAACAGCAGCACTCCGAGGTCACACCATGACGCCAGCCAGCGACGACCAATCCCTGATGGTGGCCGACCCCTACGATCCGGTCGCCTATGACCTGCTGCTCGACACCCTCGAGGAGCAGGCCCGCGACGAAGCGGCGCGCCGTGGTGCCGACTGGAATGTGGTCATGGGTGCTGCCGACGGGACTCCCTCGGTGCTCCGTCAGGCGCTGACACTTGTCCTGCTGGGCCTGTTCGATCCCTCGCACTACCTGACCACCTATCCCGACATCGCGTCCTGCGGAGCCGATGCGCTCATGCACTACGTGCAGTACGGCGACAGGGAAGGCCGGTGGCCGAACGCCCATTTCAACCCGACCACCTATCGCCATCACTTCGCCCCCGGGGCGCTGGACGGGCTGTGCTCGCTGTATCACTACGCCGTGTTCGGCGAAGACCTGGGGCTGGATTCGCCCACGGCGTTCGCACCGCGGCGCTACCTGTCGTCCAACCCCGAACTGCAGGGCTGGGTCGACCGGCCGTTGACCCACTTTCTCCACCTGGGCAAGCCGGCCGGACTGGTTCTGCACCACCGCATCCGCCTTTCCAGTGACCAGCGCGTGGGCGTGCCCGAGCGGTCGGTGTTGCCGTTGCCCTTGCCGCTGCAGCCGGAGCAGGGAATCAACGTCGTCGGTCCGCTGGACAAGATTTCCGGACTGGGGGTCAGTGCGCGTGGTTATCTCGAAGGCCTGACGCTGGCCGGCGCGCCGAAACTGGGCACGCGCGCGCAGCAGCGGGAGTTCCCTCGCCAGACCAGCCTGGGCAGCGACCAGCTGACACTGCCGGCGTTCATCGAGGGTGCGCGGGTCAACATCGTGCACATGAACGGCGACACGCTGCCGATGATGCTGGAGCAGGGCGGGGACGCCCTGTTCCGGGACACCTACAACATCGCGGTCTGGTACTGGGAGCTGCCGACGCTGCGGCCCGAGTGGCAGGTGTCGATGAAGTACTTCCACGAGTTCTGGGCGCCGACCCCCTTCATCGCCGAGACCCTGCGGCGCTCCACCGCCAAGCGGGTCACCCTTCTGCCGCCGTACCTGGCCTACCTGGACGGCATCCGTCCGGAATCGGAGGCCTCCGGCACGCACAACTTCGTCTACTGCTTCGACGCCAACAGCATTCTCGAGCGCAAGAACCCGGGCGCCCTGCTCGATGCGTTCTGTCAGGCCTTTCCGGCAGGCGGCGGGCACGACGTCCAGCTGACCTTCAAGATCACCTACCCGGACCACACCAATCCCGAGGTCAAGCGGCTCTACGAAGCGGCTGCGGCCGACTCGCGTGTGCGCATCATCGACTACCTGCTCGGCGACGAGGAACTGCACCACCTGATCGGCACCGCGTCCGCCTACGTGTCGCCGCACCGGTCCGAGGGGCTGGGTCTGACGGTGGTGGAAGCCATGGGTGCGGAGGTTCCGGTGATCACGATTTCCTTCGGCGGGCTGAGCCATTTCATCTCGCCGGAAACCGCCTTGCCGGTGCGCTTCCACCGGCTCGAGTTGCCGTCCGACTACTTCCCGTATCCGCAGGGATTCGTCTGGGCCGACCCCGATGTGGACTCGCTTGCCGAGAACCTGAGGTTCGTGCTGGAATCCCCTGCCGAGGTGCGGCGCAGGGCGGTCGCTGCCCGCGCGCATGTGCTGGATTTCTTCTGTTCGGAGCGCCTGGTCGCGGCTTACCGGTCAGAGCTGGATCGCCTGTCGGGACTGGGGCAGTGAGGCCGCGGCCTCGGGCAAAGAGAGGCACCAGATGAAGCTTTTCATTCAGATCCCCTGCTTCAACGAGGGCGCGACGCTGGCCGTGGCCCTGGCAGCGCTGCCCCGGCAGGTACCGGGCTTCGACGCGGTGCACTGGCTGGTGATCGATGACGGCAGCAGCGACGACACGGTGGACGTGGCGCGGGCCAACGGGGTGGACCACATCGTGCGCCACTCCGGCAACCGGGGCCTGGCCCGGGCGTTCATGACCGGCATCGAAACCGCGCTCTCGCTGGGCGCCGACGTGATCGTCAACACCGATGCCGACAACCAGTACAACGCCGCGGACATTCCTGCGCTGACCGGCCCGATCGTGCGGGGGCAGGCGGAAATGGTCATCGGTGCCCGACCGATCAGCGACATCGCGCATTTCTCTCCGGTGAAGAAGAGCCTGCAGAAGCTGGGCAGCTGGGCCGTCCGGGTCGCCAGCAAGACGACGATCCCCGATGCCCCCAGCGGGTTCCGCGCGATCAGCCGGGCGGCCGCCAGCCGCCTGATGGTGTTCAACGACTACACCTACACGCTGGAAACCATCATCCAGGCGGGCCAGAAGAACATCCGCACGGTGTCGGTGCCGATCCGCGTCAATGAGGACCTGCGCCCCTCGCGGCTGGTCAAGAGCATTCCCTCCTACATCCGGCGCAGCGTCATCACGATCATCCGCATCTTCGTGATCTACCGGCCGTTCCGTTTTTTCTTCACCATCGGCATGGTGCTGTTCCTGACCGGCCTGCTGATCGGTCTGCGCTTCCTCTGGAAGTACCTCACCGGGGACGGCAACGGTCACATCCAGTCGCTGATCCTGGCCTCGGTGCTGCTGGGCATGGGATTCCAGACTTTCCTGGTGGCCTTCGTCGCCGACATCCTGGCCGCCAACCGCATGCTGCTGGAAGAGATCCGCTACAAGCTCAACGTCTCCGACCAGCGCATCAGCCCCGCCGTGTGGTCCGCCGACACCGCAGCGGCGCCGGATGCGCATCCGGACCAGGAGAAGCCATGAACACGCGCGTCACGGGCGGCACCAGCGAGGGGGGTGTGGTCGTCGGCAACACCTTCGACAAGTACGGCAGCCGCAATCCCGTCGTCCGGTACCTGATGAGCGGGTTCACGCAGTCGCTGGAGGGCTTCATCCGGCAGGCTGCGCCCGAATCGATCAACGAGATCGGTTGCGGCGAGGGTCACTGGGTCATCCGTTGCCAGGACATGGGCTATCGCGTCCGGGGATGCGACTACTCAGGCACGGCCATCGAGCTGGCCCGGCAGAACGCGGCCGGGCACGGCATCGACCCGTCGTGTTTTGCCGTGAAGAGCATCTACGAGCTGGACCCGCAGCAGGAGGCAGCCGATCTGCTGATGTGCTGCGAGGTGCTGGAACACCTCGAACAACCGGAACTGGCCCTGCAGAAGCTGCGGCAGATTCCCGCGCGGCACTACATCCTCAGCGTGCCGCGCGAGCCGCTGTGGTGCGCCCTGAACCTGGTGCGCGGCAAGTACCTGGGTGCGCTCGGCAACACGCCGGGCCATCTGCAGCACTGGAGCAAGGCCGGGTTCGTGCGGGCCGTCTCGGCGCACTTCGACGTGCTGGCGGTGGCCTCGCCGCTGCCATGGACGATGCTGCTCTGCCGCCCCAAAGCGGACCGCTGAATGGCCAGGTCGCTCAAGCCGATCCTGGCCCGTCTCGGTTCGGTGCTGGCGGTGGCGGGGCTGGCTTTTGTCGGTGTCCGCCTGGCCGACTACTGGCCGCAACTGAAGGCGGTCCCGCTGTCCGGCGCGCTGGTGTCCCTGCTGCTGGCGCTGGCGGTGGGCTATGGACTGGCGAATGTGTTGCTGGCCCTGGCCTGGCGGGACCTGTTGCGGGAACTGGGGGGGCGGCTGTCCGTGGCGCGGAGCGTCGCGGTCTACGGACGCTCGCAGATCGCCAAGTACGCACCAGGCAACGTGTTCCATCTGGCGGGGCGCCAGGTGCTGGGCATGGCCGAGGGCGTGCCGGCGCAGCCGCTGGCGAAGTCGATCGGACTGGAGCTGGGGCTGCTGGTGGTGTGTGCCGTCGTGCTGGTCGGTCTGCTGTTGCAGCGCTGGCTGGCCGGGCAGGTGGGGGTGCTGGCCTGGGTGGTGCCGGCGGGGCTGGCTGTCCTGGTGGTTGGCGCCGTGCTGCGCTGGCGGTGGTTCTGTGCGGGCAGGGCACTGATCGGGCAGTCGCTGTTTCTGCTGTTTTCGGCCGGTGTGTACTGGGCGGTGCTGGCCGCCCTGGCGCCCGAGGCGGTGTCCCGGGTGCCGGCCGGCGTGGTGCCGGGTGCCGCGATCGCGGCCTGGCTGGTCGGGCTGGTGACGCCCGGAGCCCCCGCCGGGCTGGGCGTGCGCGAGGCGGTGATGCTGCTGATCCTGGGCCTGTGGGTGCCGCAGGCCGATCTGGTGCTGGCCGTGCTGCTGGCCAGGCTGGTCAACATCCTGGGCGATGTGGGGTTCTTCGTCGCCAGCCTCTGGCTGGCGCGCCGGCTGGTCCTTGGGGTGCCTGCCGGTCATACCCGGGTTGATCGCACCCATGGCTGACCCGCTCCTGTCGACCAAGGCGTCCTGGCGGTGGCCCGATGTGCTGCTGGCGCTGTGTGGACTGGCGCTGGCCTGTTCGGTGCACGGTGCGATTCCCGGATGGATGCTGCCGGTACACCTGCAGATGCTCTGGAGCGGGGGCTTTGCCGAGTCGCTGGCCCACCAGGGATGGTTGGCTCTGTACGCCAACGACTTTGGCGCGCCGTCGCCGGCGCCGATTGCGTTCGGCCTGAGCGGTGTCCTGCCCATGGCCGCCTTGATCCGGCTGGGGCTGGCCATGCCGGATGCCTACGCCATGACCGTGATGCTGTGGCTGGTGGTCGCATTTGGCGGCGCCGCTAGCCTGGCCGCCCGGCTTGGTACCCACCGCCGGACTGCCATCCTGCTGGCCACCTGCTGGCTCACGCTGCCCATGGTGTGGGGCCACGCGGGATACAGCATGCTCGCCTTGGGCATCGCACTGCTGCCCACCTATTCCCTGATGACGCTGTCGCTGTTGCAGGCACACGGGAGTGGACGGTGGGCGGGGGCGGCCAGAGCTGTGCTGGCAATGCTTGTCGCGTTCGTGGCCGTCTTCATGGACGGGTACACCTTCGTCATGTATGGCGTGGGCTCGCTGTGTCTGATCGCGCTGTCGGCGCTGCCGGGTTCGGAGCAGCGCCAGAGCGCGGTGTGGACAGCCCTCGCGACCCAGCTGGTCTCACTGTCGGTCGCCTATCTGGCCTACAAGCGCTATGTCGGGGGATTGCCATTCGACCCGGGTTCTTTGGACACGTTCCGGGCGTTCGGTCTGGATCTGCACTACCTTGTCGTGCCGACCCAGGGGCTGCAGCCGGTTTTCGACTTCTTCGGATGGTCTTCTGCCCGCAGCCAGCTGGACCAGTTCGGGGACACGTCGGTCTGGACCACGACCTTCGCCCTGCCATTGGTGGTTCTGGCGGGGGTGGCCTGGCTGGATCGTGGCGGGAACAGCCGACTGGTGATTGCCATCGGCGCCATCGCGGTGGTGTCGATGTATTTCTCGCTGGGTCCGTCGCTCAAGGTGCTCAGTGCCGGGCATTTCGCTCCCGGCCACATTGCGTCGGGTCATATGCCTGCGAGTGCCGGATGGATCGAGACGGGCAATGCCTGGATTTCCCGGACGCTGCCGGGTTTCTCATCCATGCGGGCGGCCTACCGCTGGACGGCGCTGTCCCTTTGCTGCCTCTGGATGCTGATTGCGGTCTGGATGGGGCGGCGCTGGAGCGGCCGCCAGACGGTGCCCATGCTGCTTCTGGCCACCGTGATCGCGCTTCAGGTGCCAGACCTGTCCGTGCATTGGCAGACCAAACGCGGGCTGCGCGCGATGTTTCTCACCATGGACCAGGCGGTGGCGCAGGACATGGGGGTCCTTGGTCTGAAGGATGAGCGGACGGTGCTTCTGCCCACCGGCAACGATTTCCTCGTCAACCACATCGCTGCGCGTTATCGGCTCAAGGCCTACAACATCGGCGGCGACAAGAATCTGGAACTGGCTCGCGATCGCTGGCCAGCGTCCATTCGTCGGGCGCAGGCGCACAGCGGTCCGGGTCTGGCATTGGAAGTCCGCAATATCCTGCTCCGGGGCGATGCCGATGCCGTGGTGTTGCCACATGTGGGGCTGATTGAGGCCGCCTTTGAATGGCCGTGCGAGGCGCAGAGTCCGTTGGCCCGGTTTGCGCCCTGGCGCAAACCGGGCCAACCGGGCAGAACGGTAGAAGACAACCGCCTGCGGGTGGCGGTGCCGATCGACGCACGGCACAACGAGCATGCGACCTATCTGCTCAGGACACACCCGGACACCCATGCCCCGCTGCCCGCGCTGTCGCTGCGGTCCGCACCGGCAGGTGCTGTGTTGCAGCAGCGCTTGGCGAGCGGTCGTTGGGAAACCGTTTCATCGGTTCGATTGGCCGTGACACCCGAGGCGAGACTGCTGCTGGCTACCCCACCGGCCTGTCGCACCAGGACCTGCACTCAGGAGGTGAGCCTGGGGTGGAGCGAAGGCGCTGTGGCGGCCGATGAGGTGATGTTCACCAACATTGGTCCCGAATGCCCGGAGCCCATGCGCGAGGCGCTTCGCCCTGTGCTGCAGGAGCTGCGTGCCGACCCCGCGTTCGAGGTGCGGGAAGCCGCGTTCTTCTCGGTGGTCCGGCCGGCGCCACGGCTGAGGGCCGCGGGCGTGCTAGAGCGCAACGCCGCGCTCGCCGAGCTTCTGTCGTTTCCCTTGCGCACCAACAGCGCGGAGCCGCGACAGGCCATGGTGCTGCTGGACGGCTGGCACGATCCGGAACCGGGGCATGTCTGGTCCACGGGGCAGGCGACGCTGTCATTGCCTGTTCCCTCCCGCTGCAAAGCGGCGGCGTGCGAGGTCCTGCTGGAATTCTTTGCCTTTGGTGCGAGCCCTGCACATCCGGTGTCCGTGACCGCCACCCACGTCCGCACCGGCGCTGCCGTGACCTGGCACCTGCCGTCGGGAGCCGGGTTCGTCGGTCGTCTGCCGCTGGACGGTGGTGCCGGGGTCGACGAAATCCGTCTGTCCGTTCCGCAGGCGACCTCGCCCCGCCAGCAGGGCATTTCCGGGGATGCCCGGAAACTGGGGATCGCCCTAGGGCTGATCGACATCCGGTCCGTACCGTCCCCCTGATGGGGGAAAGGACGGTGGAGGCATGGCGGGGCGCCTAAAATCAAAGTTTGCCTCCGCGACACCCAAACACCACATGAAAACCGCAATCCTCACCGGCATCACCGGCCAAGACGGCGCCTACCTGGCAGAGCTCCTGCTGGGCAAGGGCTACACGGTCTACGGGACATACCGCCGCACCAGCTCGGTCAACTTCTGGCGCATCGAAGAACTGGGCATCCAGAACCACCCCAATCTGCACCTGGTCGAATACGACCTGACCGATCTGGGGTCGAACATTGCCCTGGTGCAGAAGGTCCAGCCCGACGAGATCTACAACCTGGCAGCGCAGAGCTTCGTGGGCGTGAGCTTCGACCAGCCGACCACGACGGCGCAGATCACCGGTGTCGGCGCGCTGAACCTGCTCGAAGCCATCCGTCTGGTCAACCGCAAGATCCGCTTCTACCAGGCCAGCACCTCCGAAATGTTCGGCAAGGTGCAGGCCATTCCGCAGGTCGAAGACACGCCGTTCTATCCGCGCAGCCCGTATGGCGTGGCCAAGCTGTACGCGCACTGGATGACGGTGAACTACCGCGAGAGCTACGACATCTTCGGCAGCAGTGGCATTCTGTTCAACCACGAAAGCCCGCTGCGCGGCCGTGAGTTCGTCACCCGCAAGATCACCGACGCGGTGGCCAAGATCAAGCTGGGCAAGCTCGATGTGCTCGAGCTGGGCAACATCGACGCCAAGCGCGACTGGGGTTTCGCCAAGGAATACGTCGAGGGCATGTGGCGCATGCTGCAGGCCGACCAGCCCGACACCTTCGTGCTGGCCACCAACCGGACCGAAACCGTGCGCGACTTCGTGCGCATGGCCTTCAAGGGGGCCGGTGTCGAGGTCGACTTCCGTGGCCAGGCCGAGAACGAAACCGCGGTCGATGTCGCCACCGGCAAGACGGTGATGCGCGTCAACCCGCGCTTCTACCGCCCGGCGGAAGTGGATCTGCTGATCGGCAATCCCGCGCACGCCAAGGCCAAGCTGGGCTGGGAGCCCAGGACCACGCTGGAGCAGCTGTGCCAGATGATGGTCGAGGCCGACATGCGCCGCAACGAAGCCGGGTTCTCGTTTTGAAGATTCTGCTGACCGGCGCGGACGGCTTCACCGGCCGGGCGTTTGCCCGGTTGGCGCAGGCTGGCGGACATGAGATCGCCGCGCTGGGCTGCGACCTGACCGATGCCGACGCGGTCGCCGCGAAGGTGGACGCGATCCGGCCCGAGGCGGTGGTCCACCTGGCCGCCATCGCCTTTGTGGCGCACCAGGACGCCACGGCCCTGTACGCCGTGAACGTCGTGGGCACCATGAACCTGCTCGATGCCCTGTGCCGCCTGCCGCAGCGGCCCCGGCGGGTGCTGGTCGCCAGCAGTGCCAATGTGTATGGCAACTGCGAGGCCTCTCCGATCGCCGAGTCCACGCCACCCGCGCCGGTGAATCACTACGCGGCCAGCAAGCTGGCCATGGAGCACATGGCGCTGACCTGCGCCGACCGCCTGCCGCTGGTGCTGGCCCGGCCGTTCAACTACACCGGCCTCGGGCAGGCGGGCCATTTTCTGATCCCGAAGCTGGTCGACCACTTCGTGCGGCGCGCACCGCGCATCGAACTGGGCAACCTGCACGTCGAGCGCGAGTACAACGATGTGCGCATGGTCTGCGAGGCCTATCTGCGCCTGCTGGGTGCGGTGGCGGCACCGGCGATCGTCAACGTCTGCACCGGGCAGACCCATTCGATCCGGCAGGTGCTGGATGCCCTGAGCGACCTCACCGGGCACGAGATCGAGGTGGCGGTCAACCCGGCCTTCGTGCGTGCCAACGAGGTGCACCGCCTCTGCGGTGATCCCGCGCGCCTGCAGGCCGCGATCGGTCCCTTGCCTGCTTACTCCCTGAGCGACACCCTGCGCAGCATGCTGGGCGCCGCGTGACCGCGGCAGGCGCATGAGGTCGGCGATCGGGCGGATGGTCTGGGCGCTGCTGGCCCTGGCCGTCGGTGTCTCGCTGCTGTCCACCCGGGTTCCCGACCGGGAATGGCGGCCCTACGGCGACCAGTCGGCGCACCTGCTGGCCACCATGAGCCTGTGGCACGACCACGACCTGCGGTTCGATGCGGTGGACCTGCAGCGGTTCGATGCGCAGTTTCCCAAGGCGGATGGGCCCCGAGGCGCGTACTTCAAGCAGGTGGGCGAGTCGCAGTTCCATTTCGCCAAACCGGTGCTGTACGCGGTGTTCGCTGCGCCGCTCTACGGGCTGTTCGGGACGGCCGGCTTCATCGTCCTGAACCTGCTGGCGCTGGGAGCCCTGGTGTTCGTGACCGTGCGCTGCGCCACGCCGGTGTTTGGTCGGGTTCCGGGGCAGTGGCTGGCCGCTGGCCTGTTCCTGGTGGGGCCGGCGGTGGTCTGGGCCGGGGTCATCCATCCGGACCTGTTCGCCGCGGCCCTGCTGGCGGTGGGCGGCTACCTGGTGTTGCGATCGGGGCCGGCGTGGCGCCTCTGGCTGGGCGGGCTGCTGCTGGGGATGGTCTTCTACGAGCGCCCGCCGCTGATGGCGGTGTATCCGACCCTGCTGATCGTCGCCGGGTCCTTGCTGGGGCGCAGGCTCGGGTGGGTGCTGCTCGGTTCCTTCGTCGGCTGGGCCGGGCCGTCGATGGTCAATCTGCTGCAGGATGCCCATCTGCTGGCCTACCAGGGCAACCGCTTCGGTGTCTGGTCCAGGCCTTTTCCGTTCGAGCCCGGCTGGGTGTTGCCGCAGGGGCGGGACTACAACCACATCTTCGAGCTGCGCCGGCTGTGGATGGCGGTGCAGGCGAACTGGCCGCTGCTGCCGGAAAAGCTGCTGGACTTCCTGGTCGGGCGCGAGACCGGCATCCTGCTGTACTACCCCGTGGCCCTGCTGTTTCTCGTGACAGCGTTGTGGCGAGGTCGTTCGGCGGCGCGCCTGCTGTGCGCGGGGCTCGGGATCTACTGGCTGATCAATACCCTGGCCTTTCCCACCAATGGTTTTGGTGGCGCACAGAGCTACGGCTCGCGCTACCTGCTGCAGGCGATGCCGGTGCTGATCCTGGCGCTGCTGTTCGTGCGGCGCTCCGCCGCGGTCGCTGGCGGGATGTGGCGCCATCTTCCGGTGGCGGGTGCGCTGGGCCTGACCGGCCTGTTCCAGCATGGAACCCTGCCGCCATCGTCGGCGCTGGTGGCCCGGCCCACCATCTTCCTGACACAGGCTCCGGCACAGTGGTTTCCCCTGGAGACCTCGTTGCTGCCGTACATGCCGATCGACCGTCCGGGGTTTGAGTGGCGCCCCGAAGGGTCGGCCACGAGCCTCTATCGGATCGAGGGGTTCGACAACGGGCTGCTGCCGCTGCGGGAGCCCGTGAACCCGGCCCGGATCACGGTGTTCCAGCACGACAGCCGGGATCCGCTGCCCGTGTTGTCGCTGGTGTCCTCGGTCGATGCCGCGGGTGTGCTGACGCAGGCAGGCCGCCCGGTCTGGCAGGGCACTCTTCAGGCAGGGCTGCCGGTACCCATTCCGGTGCCGCAGGCGGCGCTGTCCCGGCAGGCCTTCGACATGATCAGCAACAAGCCCGTGCGCTGGGAGACGTTCGCGCTGGAGGTGCGGACCGCCAGTGCCGGGCCGGTGGCGGTGGCCGAGGTCGGCTTT
The DNA here is from genome assembly GCF_051857515.1 of Hydrogenophaga sedimenti. Lineage (NCBI taxonomy): Bacteria > Pseudomonadati > Pseudomonadota > Betaproteobacteria > Burkholderiales > Comamonadaceae > Hydrogenophaga > Hydrogenophaga sedimenti. The sequence continues at coordinate 53,645 of NZ_JBPZHA010000012.1, read as the reverse complement.
GCGGCACCGGAAACTTCGGCCCGCACACCATGGGCGCAGGACATCCGGCCGGCCGCGTTCGGAGAGTCCGGCATTGCCACCCGCTTTGGCTGGGCCGCGCTCGAACCCTGGGGCATCTGGACGCTGGGGCACTACGCCGAACTGTCCCTGTCGCCCGCGCCGGCGCAAGTGCCCATGCGCCTGGTGCTGGAGGCCACCGCCTTCGTGCCGCCGGGAGCGCCGGCGCCATCGTTCGAGGTCTCGGTCAACGGCGGGCCTCCCACGTCCTGGCGATTCCCGAACGCCGACCTGCAACGCCTGCGGCTGGCGGTGCCTCCCCTGGGCCCGACCGGGGTCTTGCGGTTGGGCATCACGGTCCGGCAACCGCGGTCCCCGGACGCCTACGGGCTGGGACCCGATGAACGCCCGCTGGGCCTGGGCTTGCGGAGCCTGCGCCTGGAACCCGATACCGGAACACCACCATGAAGCTCAGCTTCGTCGTCCCCGCCCACAACGAAGAAGCCAGCCTGGCGCTGCTGGTGGAGCAGATCCGTGCGGCGGTGCAGGGCTGTGCGGGGGTGTCCTCCTTTGAGGTGCTGCTGGTCGACGATGGCAGCACCGACGGCAGCTGGCGTGTGATCCGGACGCTGGCCCAGGGCGATCCCGCCAGCATCAGGGGCATCCGGCTGCGGCGCAACTTCGGCAAAGCCCAGGCCCTGGCGGCCGGCTTCGAGGCCTGCAGTGGCGATGTGGTGTTCACGCTGGACGCCGACCTGCAGGACGATCCGGGCGAGATCCCCCGGTTTCTGGCCAAGCTGGAGGAGGGCCATGACCTGGTGTCCGGCTGGAAGCAGGACCGCCAGGACCCGGCGTCCCGCCGGCTGCTGTCCGGGGTCTTCAACCGCATCACCGCCCGCCTGACCGGCGTCCGTCTGCACGACTTCAACTGCGGATTCAAGTGCTACCGGCGCGAGGTGGTGGAGTCCCTGTCGCTGTACGGCGAACTGCACCGCTACATCCCGGTGCTCGCCCACGACCTGGGGTTTCGCGTGGCCGAGATTCCGGTGGTGCACCACCCCAGGCGCCACGGCGTGTCCCGCTATGGCTGGGAGCGTTGCGCGCGCGGCCTGCTGGACCTGCTGACCGTGCTGTCGACCACCCGCTGGCTGCACAAGCCGGGTCACCTGTTCGGTGGGCTCGGCCTGCTGCTGGGGCTGGCCGGATCGGCCGTGCTGGCCTATCTCGCCGGGCTCTGGCTGCTCGGTCACGGCCCCATCGGCGGTCGCCCGCTGCTGCTGTTCGGGGTGCTGGCGGTCATCGTCGGCGTGCACCTGCTGTCGCTGGGGATCGTGGTGGAGTTTTTCGTGAAGTTCAACCAGCCGGCGGAGCAGCGCCGCTTCATCGCCGAGCGCGTCGGCGGACCACAGGACCCTGCCGCATGAAAGAAGCCGCCTACCTGCGTTATGTGAATGAGGCCAACGGCTGGCTGCACGAGGGTCGCCGGTCGCTGATCGATCGCCTGCTCGGTTTTCACCTGCCGCTGCTGGACCGCGAGCGCGAGATCCTCGAACTGGGGGCCGGCGTGGGCCAGAACATCCCGACCCTGGCGCGCCACGGTGCGGTCGATGCCCTGGAGATCGATCCGCTGGGCCTGGCGGCACTGCGCCAGCGCGCCGACCTGCGCACCCTGCTGGACCAGCCGATTCCCTGCACCCTGGACCGGCGCTACGACCTGATCTGCGCGTTCGACGTCATCGAGCACCTGGAGGACGACCGCGGCGCGCTGCGCTGGATCGCAGACCACCTGCATCCGGGCGGTCTGTTCCTGGCGACCGTGCCGGCCCACCCCTGGTTTTTCACCCGGCACGATGTGGCGGTCGGGCACTACCGGCGCTACACGGCGGCCTCGTTCCGGTCCATCGTGCCCGACGGGCTCGAATGGCTGTCCGGCAGCCACTTCAACACCCGCCTGTTTCCGGTCGCGGTCGCTGCCCGCGCGCTGTGGGTGGCCAAGCACCGTCTGCTGGGCACGCCGCCCGAGGACAAGCAGGGCGTGCCGGGGCAGGGCATGGCGGGTCGTCTGCTCTCCTCGGTGTTTCTGGACGAGGTGGCCGGTTTCACGCCGCAGACCCGCCGACGTTTCGGCCTGTCCTACTACGCCTGCCTGCGCAAGGCGTCGGCGCCCGGGCAGGGGCCCGGCAAGGCCCCGAACCTATAATCCTCTGTTGCCCTGCGCTCGGGTGCGCAGGACGTTTCCATAGGCTCGACGGCCGGCCCGACAGGGCTTCTGAACACAGGAACGTGGTGATTTCTCATACCGCCTGGTCTGCCCGGGCGCCCGCCAGACAGGCGGACTGGCCGATCGGCGTGCCCGCCGGTCTCCAGGCCATGGTGGCCATCCGCCCCGACCTCATGCATCTCGACCTCGGCCGGGTGCAGGACCGCATCGTCCTGTTCACCTGGTGGGAGCGCCAGCTGCACCAGGAGTACCACCAGATCGAGTGGACCCTGAGCGACGCCGACCGCGAATTTCTGCGCGGCCACGGCGTGTCCCGTTTCGTCGGTGAGGGCGGGCGCGGACTTTCCTATGTACTCAAGGGCAACTGGCCCACCGCCGTGGGGCTGATGCCCGAGTGGCGCGACCAGTACCTGTCGTTCGTGCTGGACGAACGGGCGCTCACCACCGAGCTGCCGCCGCCGCTGCGGCTGATCTGGCACGACCGCCTGGACCTGCAGGGCGCCTATCCCATCGACACGACCGAGGGCCGTTTCGCCCTGCTGGGCTGGTGGCGCAAGTTCGGGCAACAGGAATACACCCGGGTGCGCTGGTCGGTGGACCCGGCCCTGCGCGAGGTGCAGCCGCACGGCGAGGGCCGCTGGCCGGTGCCGAAGTTCCTCTCGCTCATCCTCGGCGGTCGCCGCGACCTTTCGCCCGAGCTGTATGCGCCGGTGTCCGACGGCAACTGGGTCAATGCCCTGCTGTGGTGGCACCTCTACGGCGCTGGCGAGTTCGATATCGACGAATGGGCGCTGGAGCGCCAGGTGGCGCTGCGCCGCCTCATGCAGCGGCGCGTGAGCGCGTTCGAGTCCGACCGGTCGGCCTTCTACCCCTGCGCCGACATCCGGCTGCCGTACCCGCTGTACCTGGTCTGGAGCACGCGCAGCGACCTGCCGACGCTGTTCGACCTCAAGACCCCCGAAGGCTGCCGCAACCTGCTGGCCTGGTGGGAGCAGAACCGGCAGGCCGAGTACGGCAGCTTCCCGCAGCTGTTCGACGATCCGGACCAGGAGCTGCCAGGCATCAACATCCTGGGCTACGCGCAGAGCGTGATCGGCATCGCCGAAGACGTGCGCATGGCCGCGCGTTCGGCCGAGATCGCGGGTGTGCCGTACGGCGTGATCGACGTGCCGATGCCCGGTCCCGCCAAGCTGGACCACACGCTGGACGACCGGCTCACCCAGCGCGCCCGCTGGCCGCTGTCGCTGGTCTGCCTGCCGCCGACGGAAATCATCCGCCTGGGCATGGAGGGCGGGCGCCAGCTGCTCGACGGCGGCAACCACATCGTGGGCGCCTGGCACTGGGAGCTGCCGGTGTGGCCAGAACACCTGATGGGGGTGATCGGTTCGGTGGACGAAATCTGGGTGTTCAGCGAATTCGTGCGGCACGCCTTCGACGGCAAGACCGACAAGCCGGTGCGCAAGATGCCGCTGGCGGTGGAACTGCCGGCACGTCCGGCGCCCGCCCGGGAACGCTTCGGACTGTCCCCGAAACGTTTCCACTTTCTGATCATGTTCGACGGCAATTCCTGGCTGTCGCGCAAGAACCCGATCGCGGCCGTGCGCGCGTTCAAGCAGGCGTTCCCCAGTGATCCGAATGTGGGTCTGGTGATCAAGGCGATCAGCCTGGACCGGCAGTCGGCGGGTTGGCAGGCGGTCGAGCAGGAGCTGCAAGGTGACGACCGCGTGACGGTGATCGACAAGACGCTGGGCCGGGTCGAGCTGGTGCAGCTGATGGCGTCGTGCGACGCCTATGTCTCGCTGCACCGCTCCGAGGGCTTCGGCCGCATCATCGCGGAGTCGATGCTGCTGGGGCTGCCGACCATCACCACCGCCTTCTCGGGCAATGCCGACTTCTGCCGCGAGGACACCAGCTTCCTGGTGCACGGGCCGATGGTGCCGCTGACCGCCGACGATTACATCCTGCACGAGGGCCAGTACTGGTGCGACCCGGACGTGCCGCAGGCCGTGGCGCAGATGCGCCGGGTGGTCGACGACCGCGCGCTGGCGCGGCGCACCGCCAGCCAGGCCCAGCAGCTGATCCAGAACGACTATTCGATCCAGGCAGTGGCCAAGGCCTACGGGCAGCGTCTGCGCGAGCTGCGCGCGGCCGGAACGATCTGAACATCTCGCCAAGAAACACCATGACCACCGACAACGCGACCCCGCCCCTGTTTTCCAAGCCCGAGAAATACCCCTCGGACCCGCAGCTGCTGATCGAGGAGCTCAAGGCGCGCGACGAGCACCTGCTGGACCTGCTCAACGACTACCAGGAGCGCAGCCAGCAGCTGGTGCACGCCTACCAGGCGCTGGCGCGGCAGAACAAGGAAATTCTGGAGCTCAAGGAGCTCGAGAAGGTCTACCAGTCCACCAGCTGGCGCGTCACGGCGCCGATGCGCGCGGTGAGCCAGGCGGTGCAGGACCTGAGCCACTCGATCGGCGTGTTCCGCCAGGGCATGCGGGCGGGCCACGGCTTCGGTCGCGCGCTGGGTGATGCACGGCGAGCCGGCAACCGCCACCAGCCCGCGGCGCCACAGGAAGGCGCGGAGACCTCCTCGCTGGAGCAGCGCAACTACCAGACCTGGGTGCGTCTGTACGACACGCCAGACGCGAAGGCGGTCGAGGTGATGCGCGCCCAGGTGGCGGCCATGCCCCGGCGCCCGCGGGTGTCGGTGGTGATGCCGACCTACAACGCCAACCTCGTCTGGCTGGAAGAGGCGATCGTCTCGGTGCAGAACCAGGTCTACGGCGACTGGGAGCTGTGCATTGCCGACGATGCATCCACCAGTGCCGAGGTGCGCCCCTTCCTCGAAAAGATGGCCGCCGCGGACGCGCGCCTCAAGGTCGTGTTCCGCCCGACCAACGGCCACATCTCGGCCGCGACCAACAGCGCGCTGGAAGTCGCCACCGGCGAATGGATCACCTTCCTCGACCACGACGACCTGCTGCCGCCGCAGGCGCTGTACTACATGGTCAAGGCCGCGATCGAGAACCCTCGGGCGCGGATGATCTACTCGGACGAAGACAAGGTCGACGAGCAGGGCCGCCGCCACGACCCGTACTTCAAGTCCGACTGGAACCCGGACCTGTTCTACGCCCACAACCTGGTGACGCACCTGGCCTTCTACCACCGCGAGGTGATGGACCAGGTGGGCGGTCTGCGCGACGCCTACGCCGGCGCGCAGGACTACGACCTGGTGCTGCGCGTGATCGAGAAGATCTCGGCCGACCAGATCGTGCACGTGCCGTTCCTGCTCTATCACTGGCGCGCCCACGCGGCCAGCACGGCCAAGGCCGACCTGACCATCAAGCCCTACGCCATGCTCGCTGGCGAGCGCGCGCTCAACGACCACTTCCGCCGCATCGGCAACGGCGCGCGCGCCCAGTTCGTGGGCCACGGCTTCCGGGCCCGCTTCCGCCTGCCGGACGAGCCGCCGATGGCCAGCATCATCATCCCGACGCGCAACGCGCTGAAGCTGGTCGAGGTCTGCATCAAGAGCATCCGCGACATGACACGCTACCGCAACTACGAGGTCATCCTCGTGGACAACGGTTCGGACGATCCTGCGGCACTGGCCTACTTTGCCGAGATCAACAAGCTCGACAACATCCGCGTGATCCGCGACGAGCAGCCGTTCTGCTATTCGGCGATCAACAACCGCGCGGCCGAGCAGGCCAAGGGTGAGATCCTGGTCTTCCTCAACAACGACATCGAGGTCATCAACCCCGAGTGGCTGGACGAGCTGATCAGCCACGCCTGCCGTCCGGGCATCGGTGCGGTCGGCGCGCGCCTGATCTACCCCAACGGCACGATCCAGCACGCCGGCATCGTGCTGGGCATCGGCGGCTGGGCCGGCCATGCGCACAAGTCGTTCTCGTCGCTGGCTCACGGCTACGTCGGCCGCCTCACGTTGCAGAACAACTTCAGCGCGGTGACGGGCGCCTGCATGGCGGTCCAGAAGACCTACTTCATGCAGGTCGGTGGCTTCGACGAAGTCAACCTGCGCGTGGCCTGCAACGACGTGGACCTGTGCCTGAAGCTCACCGAGCTGGGCCTGCGCAACCTCTACACGCCGTTCGCCTCGCTGTATCACCACGAGTCGGCCACCCGCGGTTTTGAAGACACGCCCGAGAAGAAGGAGCGTTTCGCGAAGGAAGTGGCCTACATGTGGAAGCGCTGGCCCAAGCTGATGGCCAACGACCCGTACTACAGCCCGAACCTGACGCTGGATGCGGAAGACTTCGGCATCGCCTGGCCACCGCGGACCCGGCACACCTGGGTGTCGGACCCGGCGAGCAGCGCAGCATGAAGAACGGGGCCCGATGGGCCCCGTTTCAGTTCTGCGCCAGGTGTTGCCGGCGGTAGGTGTCGGCCTTGTCCTGGAAGCGCTGGTAGTCGCTGAAGTTGCGGCGCTCGTACAGCATCGGCCCTTCGTGCGGCCGCTCGAACACGCGCGCCGTGCTGACCGGCTGGCGCACCTGGGTGCCGCGGAACAGGTAGTGCAGCACGAAGAACGGACCCAGCCCGACCCAGGTGGTGAGCTGGGATTTGTAGCGGGTCAGGTAGCCGAGGTAGCGCAGTCGCTGCCCGAGGCCGATGCGGTCGTGCTGCACCGGGCCGTTGGGCGCCAGCGGGCTGAGCGTGCGGAACAGGATGCCCGGCAGGTTGCGCCCGTGGTAGTAGGGGAACTGGCGGGCGCGGGGCAGGGCCTGGTGTTCGGCCGCGAGCGCCACGCCCAGCAGGTGCGCCGCGTCGTGGTCCTGGTGGCCGCCTTCCCAGGCCGGCATGTGCAGGCTGGCCAGACCCCCGTTGCGGGCGATCAGCCCGTTCAGCCAGCCGTGCAGGGCCTCCAGGTGCGACATCAGGTCGCCGTCGGGCACCCGCATGTCCGAGCCCACGAAATGGATCGCGTCGCGCGGCACGCCGAGGTCTCCCAGCACCGACAGGCTCTCCGCCGTGCGGCGCAGCTCGGGCTCGCCGCTGCGCGCACCCGAGGTCAGGTAGACCAGGGCCATCGGCTCCCCGGCCTTCAGCAGGCGTTCGATTTCCAGAAGGACCGGAACTTCGTCGTCCTGGTGCGGGAACAGAAAAACGTGCAGGGCCATGTCGGAGCGATCGGGTTCAGGGTTTGCCGAGGACGATCGGGGCGATCTGTTCGGCGTAGTACTTCACCGCCGGAATCGACAGGTGGCCGTAGTCGTAGCTCAGCGGTTCGGTGGACTTGGGCGTCATGCGGGTCAGACAGCCTTCCTGGTTGCAGAAGTAGTCCATGCCCGAAATGAACTCGATGCCCATGGCCTTGGCGCGCTGCCGCATCTCGGCGGTGGTCGTGCGCACCAGCGGATCGAGATATTCGTCGCCCAGCCGCAGCGGAATGGTCTTCTTGTCCTTCCAGACCTTGAGCAGCAGCTGCGGCAGGTCTTCCTTCCAGTACGGCACGGCGCCCAGCAGGATCACGCGCGGCACGCCCGCCTTCTTGATCTCCGCAACCGTCGCTTCCAGGCCGGAAATGTCCGTGTAGCGGCCATGCACCTTGCCTTCGTGCCACCACGCGTAGAGCACCACCACGTCGGGTCTGGTCTCGCGGATCACGCGGATGGTGTCGTCGTTCAGGCTCTTGCACAGCGGGCGTGGTTCGATGCCCAGGATCGGCGGGCAGATCGCACCAGCGCGCTGACCGATACCGAAGTTGTACTTGCCGCTGTCCTGCAGGGCCTTGAAACCCGGGTAGAGCGAACCGGCGTGCGAGTCGCCCCAGAAGAAGATCAGCGGGCGCTTCTTTTCGACGCAGAAGGGCTTGTAGTTGCTGGGCGGCAGGTCGTAGTCCAGCACGCAGTCGCCATCGCGCCAGCCTTCGACGATGGCGGCGCGGCCGCCCTTGGTGGTCAGGTTGGACAGCAGCTCGGGGAAGCGTTCGGGCACGCCATCTTTCTTGAGGATGGCGAAACCCGTCAGACCCGTCATCGCCACGGTGGCGCACAGGACGACGGTCATGAACCGGTGCTTGCGCCACTGGCCGAACCGGATCGGCTTCTCGACCAGCTGGTAGGTCAGCCAGGACAGTGCGACGGCGAGCAACACCCAGCCGATCTGCTCGCGGATGCGGGGCATCGAACCAATGTCGATGTGGGCGTAGGACAGCAGCGGCCAGTGCCAGAGGTAGAGGGGGTAGCTGATCAATCCGATCCAGACCATGGGTTTGCTCGACAGCACAAAACGGTTGAACCAGCCCCGGGGTCCGGCCGCGATCAGCAGGCAGGTGGCCAGGGTACCAACGAAGGCCCATCCGCCCGGGAAGCGCCGCTCCGGGGTCAGTTTGACCAGAACCACCGCCATCAGCAAGGCACCCAGGGTCGATAGCCATTGCGCCCGGGTGGTTGATGTCGGTTCGGTGCTGCCAGGGGCAGGGCGGCTGGCCGCCAGGAAGGCGCCCATCATCATTTCCCAGAAGCGTCCCAGCGGGTTGTAGAAGGCGGCGTTCAGGTCGTGGCGCACCAGCCAGAGATTGAAGCCGAGCGACAGCAGCAGCAGACCCAGGATCCAGATCCGCTTGGCCTGGCCGAAGCGGTGCAATGCGAACAGGATCAGCGGCCAGAAGATGTAGAACTGCTCCTCGATCGCCAGCGACCACAGGTGCAGCAGCGGCTTCTCGACCGCAGAGGCATCGAAGTAACCGGCTTCGGACCAGAACGCGAAGTTGGACAGGAAGAAGCTGCCCGCCACCGTGTGCTTGCCCAGCGCCTGGTATTCGTTGGGCGTCAGTGCATACCAGCCGAAACCGAGCGTGAAGGCCAGCACCAGGAACAGCGCCGGGAAGATCCGCTTGACCCGCCGTGCGTAGAAGTCGGCGAAGCTGAACCGGTCCTTGGCCAGGTTGTCCAGCAGGATCGAGCTGATCAGGTAACCCGAGATGACGAAGAAGATGTCGACGCCAATGAAGCCCCCGTGGATGAACTGCGGGAAGGCGTGGTGAAGCACCACGGCCGACACCGCGATGGCGCGCAGGCCGTCGATGTCGGGGCGGTAGTTGTCCAGATGGGGTGTTGTCGACATGCGTTCAGGCAGACAAAACAAAAGGCCATGCCCGGGACGGGCATGGCGCTGGACCGCCAGCGACGGTCACGCTTCTTTCAGAAGCTGCAGGAGGTACTGGCCATAGCCGTTCTTGGCCAGCGGTCTGGCCAGGGCGTTCAGGCGCTCGGCGTCGATCCACTTGCTGCGGAAGGCGATCTCTTCGGGGCAGGCGACCTTGAGGCCCTGGCGCTTTTCCAGCGTGGCGATGAACTGGCCGGCTTCGAGCAGGCTGTCGTGCGTGCCGGTGTCCAGCCAGGCGTAGCCGCGGCCCATCACCTCGACCTGCAACCTGCCCGCTTCCAGATACAGCCGGTTCAGGTCGGTGATCTCCAGTTCCCCGCGCGGCGAGGGCTTGAGGTCCTTGGCCAGGGCGGCGACCTGGTTGTCGTAGAAGTACAGGCCGGTCACCGCGTAGTTGCTCTTGGGCTGTGCGGGCTTCTCTTCCAGGCTGAGCACCTTGCCATGGGGGTCGAACTCCGCGACGCCATAGCGGTGCGGATCGTTGACGTGGTAGGCGAACACGGTCGCGCCGTCCGGACGGGCCGAGGCATTGCCCAGCAGCGTCGCGAAGTCGTGGCCGTAGAAGATGTTGTCGCCCAGCACCAGCGACGACGGATCGTTGCCGATGAACTGCTCGCCGATGATGAAGGCCTGCGCCAGACCGTCGGGGCTGGGCTGCACCGCGTACTGCAGGTTCAGGCCCCACTGGCTGCCATCGCCCAGCAGCTCGGCAAAGCGCGGCGTGTCCTGCGGCGTCGAGATGATCAGGATGTCCCGGATGCCGGCCAGCATCAGCGTGGTCAGCGGGTAATAGATCATCGGCTTGTCGTACACCGGCATGAGCTGCTTGCTCACGGCCTGGGTCACGGGGTAGAGCCGGGTGCCGGAACCGCCGGCGAGGATGATGCCTTTTCTGTTCATGGCGTTCTCAGGATCTGTTGCAGGACATGTCCCAGGCCTTCCTGCCAGTGCGGCAGCTCAAGCCCGAAGGTGGAGCGAAACAGCGCGGTGTCCAGGCGCGAATTCGCCGGGCGCCGGGCGGCCGTGGGGTACTGGTCGGAGCCGATGGGATGCACCTCGTTGGGCGTGACGCGCAGGGCGTGCCCGGTGCGCAGGGCGTACCCGATCACGAAGCGGGCGTACTCGCACCAGTTGGTCTCGCCGCTGGCCGTCGCGTGGTACAGGCCGTAGGGAAACGGCTCGGTGCCCGGCCGCTGCAGCTGACGCACCAGATGCGCCGTCAGGTCGGCGATCAGCGCGGCCGAGGTGGGCGCGCCCAGCTGGTCGCTGACCACGCGCAGTTCGTCGCGCTCGGCCGCCAGACGCAGCATGGTCTTGGCGAAGTTGCTGCCGTGGGCGCCGACCACCCAGCTGGTGCGCAGGATCAGGTGGCGCGCCGTGGACTGGGCCAGCGCGCGCTCGCCGTCGAGCTTGCTGCGGCCATAGGCCCCCAGGGGGGCCGGGGCATCGCTCTCGACATAGGGTGTGGCCTTGCTGCCATCGAACACGTAGTCGGTGGAGTAGTGGATGACGCTGGCGCCCAGGCGCTCGGCTTCTTCGCCCAGCACACCCGGCGCCACGGCGTTGACCGCCATCGCCTGCTGCGCATCGCTTTCGGCGCGGTCCACCGCGGTGTAGGCGGCGGGGTTGACGATGACCTGCGGCTGCAGCTTGCGCACCAGCGCGCGCAGGGCGTCCGCATCGGCCAGGTTGCAGTCGCCCGAGTCGACCGCGTGCACCTGTCCCAGCGGCGCCAGTGCCCGCTGCAATTCGAATCCGACCTGGCCGTTCCTGCCGGTCAGGAGAATCTTCATGCAAGCGCCCCGTATTGCTGGCCGATCCAGTTGCGGTAGTCGCCGCTTTGCACGCTGGTCACCCAGTCGGCGTTCTCCAGGTACCACTGCACGGTCTTGCGGATGCCTGTGTCGAAGGTCTCGGCCGGCTTCCAGCCCAGCTCGCGGTGGATCTTGGTGGCGTCGATGGCGTAGCGGCGGTCGTGGCCGGGGCGGTCCTTGACGTAGGTGATCTGCGTCTCGTAGCTCTGGCCGTCGGCGCGCGGGCGCAACTCGCCCAGCAGGGCGCAGACGGTCTTGACGATCTCGATGTTGGGCTTCTCGTTCCAGCCGCCCACGTTGTAGGTCTCGCCCACACGGCCGGCTTCAAGCACGCGACGGATCGCGCTGCAGTGGTCCTTGACGAACAGCCAGTCGCGCACCTGCATGCCGTCGCCGTACACCGGCAGCGGCTTGCCGGCCAGGGCGTTGACGATCATCAGCGGGATCAGCTTCTCGGGGAAGTGGTACGGGCCGTAGTTGTTGCTGCAGTTGGTGGTCAGCACCGGCAGGCCGTAGGTGTGGTGGTAGGCGCGCACCAGATGGTCGCTGGCGGCCTTGGAGGCCGAGTACGGGCTGTTGGGGGTGTAGGGCGTGGTCTCGGTGAAGGGTGCGTCCTTCGGGCCCAGCGTGCCGTAGACCTCGTCGGTGGAGACGTGCAGGAAGCGGAACGAATCCTTGGCCTCGCCTTCGAGCGAGCCCCAGTACGCACGCACCGACTCCAGCAGGTGGAAGGTGCCGACCACGTTGGTCTGGATGAAGTCTTCCGGGCCGTGGATGGAACGGTCGACGTGGCTCTCGGCTGCGAAGTTGACCACCGCGCGCGGGCGGTGTTCGGCCAGCAGCCTGTCGACCAGCGCACGGTCGCCGATGTCGCCCTGCACGAACAGGTGCGCCGGATTGCCCTGCAGGCTGGCCAGGTTCTGCAGATTGCCTGCGTAGGTCAGCTTGTCCAGATTGACCACGGGCTCGTCGGACTGGGCCAGCCAGTCAAGCACGAAATTCGCGCCAATGAAGCCCGCGGCGCCGGTAACCAGAATCATCTTTGCTCCTGCTTGGAATGTGGGGGTGCACCCAGGGCGCACCCGCGGTTCAACCCTGATGGTTGCAATGGGTGTTTCAAGGGGAAATGCTCCCGTGCGCCTCGGCGGGCACGGGCGGCAGTCGGCCCAGGTGTTTGAAGAAGTAGCGGGCCATGCTCGCGGCGTGCCATCTCATGTAACGCGGGTTGTGCCGGCTGGCACGCTGGGCTTCGTGCACCACCGTGACCCCCGGGTCGCAGACCACCTTCCAGCCCGCTTTCCACAGCCGGGCGCAGATGTCCACATCCTCGTAGTAGAGGTGGAATTTAGCATCAAAGCCTCCCACATCCCGAAAGGCCTCCGCCCGGAACAGCAGAAACATGCCGGCCGTCCATTCCACCGGTCGGGGCGATGGCTGCGGGGTTGGCGCCAGGTGGTAGCGGCCGTCGTCCAGTCCGGCCAGTTTCAGTCCCAGGTTCCAGGGGGTCGGAAAGCGCCGCGCATTGTCTTCGGGCAGGCCGTCGGGCGACAACACCAGCGGAGCGACCAGCCCGACCCGCGGATCGTCCATGGCGGCCAGCAGGCCGGGAAACGGATTGGATGTCAGCCGGATGTCCGGATTGGCGACGCAGAAGAAGCGCTTCTGGCTGCCCTCGAAGGCGCGGTTGTGGTTGTCGGCGAAACCGGTCGGCGCCGCATTGGCGTGCCGCCGGGCGGGCATTCCGGGGGGCAATGCCAGCGGCGCGTCGGGAATGTTTTCCGTCACCACCAGTTCGTCGACCTCCGGCGTCTGCCGCAGGTCCTGCAGGAACCGGTTGGCCAGCAGGGACTGGCCGTGGCTGACCATGGACAGGCGCAGGCTCATGTCCGGGCTCACAGGCGCCTCAGGATGAGGAAGATCGACCGCTGCATGGGCGGGATCGGCCAGGCCAGCAGCTGGACGCAGCGCAGTGCCATGGTCTGTTTCAGGCCCAGCTGGCGGCGGTAGCGGCGCAGGAAGGCGCCGGCCTGGCGGGCATTGAGGCCGAAGATCTGGCGGTGGCGCTGGTCGAAGAAGCCGGCCAGCCGCTTGAGGAAGCGTTTTTCCCGCGGGTTGTCGTCCTTGGCCTTGGCGCCGATGGCGTTGCGTTCGTGCTGCCGGTAGTCGATCAGGGCGCGGTCCAGGTAGGTCCGGGAGCCCAGCGCGCTGGCCACCAGGGAAAGCCACCAGTCGTGCATGATGGCCTCCGGCGGCACCGGCAGACCGAGTTCAAGCAGTTCGCGGTTCATCAGGCTGGTGCAGCCGGTGAGTGTGTTGCTCAGCGCCTGTGCCGCCAGGCTGGGGCGTCCCACCTGCAGGCCCTGGTAGCGCGCCATCGACGGTGCAATTTCGCGCCCGTCGTCGGCAATCACCCGCAGGTCGCTGTGCACCAGGGCAGGTTGTCCGGGTCGTGCCTGTTCCAGCTGGCGCATGGCGGTCAGGCAGGAACTCAGCTTGTCGGCGTGCCAGAGGTCGTCCTGGTCCGACAGGGCCACGTAGCGCACCGGTCCGGTCCATGGAGCAGGCGCGGCAAAGGCCAGCGCCAGGTCCATCAGGCGCGAGAAGTTGCCGCTGGCGCCCAGGTTGCCCAGGCCGTCTGCCACGAGTTCGATGCGGCCTGGCCAGCGGGCCCGGAGGTCTTCCAGCACGCGGACCGAGTCGTCGGTCGAGCCATCGTCGCGGCACAGCACCAGCGCGTGCACACCGTCCTGGCGCAGGATGGATTCCACCTGCTCGGCCAGATAGGTCGCACCGTTGTAGACCGGCAGCAGCACCAGCACCCATGGCAGGGATGCGTCGGCGGCAGAGGAGGAGGGAGACGGCGGAACGTTCATCGCAAGCGGGCCAGGGCCCTGGCTCACATCCGGTTGAGCGCGAGACCCAGCCAGAAGCTGGCCCGCCCGGCCCGGGTCTGGCGCCACAGGCCGCTGCCGGCACCGGCGCGCAGCCGCGCAGCGACATGCGGCTGGTGGCGCATGTGCTGGTAGTTGCGCAGCAGGCGCGTGGCCTCCGGCGTGAGGTGGTCCCTGATGTCGTTCATCGCGGCTTCGGTCAGGTCGCCCCAGGCGCGGTACTGGCCGCGCAGCAGCATGCGCACGCGCTGCACCTGGTCGCGGGAGCGGCCCTGCGAGCCGATCAGGTTGTGGTCGTGCTGGCGGTACAGCAGGCAGGGCTCCGGATCGAAGTGCATCCAGCCGCCGCAGCCGGTCACGGCCTGGTAGGCCGTCCAGTCGTGCAGCACGGCGTGCGCCGGGTCGATGCGGCGCAGCAGCCGCAGCAGGGCGGTGTTGAACACCATGGTGTTGCCGCTGGCGATGTTCTGCAGCAGCGCATTGCCAAAGCCCAGGGCACGTGCCGGCAGCCGGCTGATGCCGATGGGCTGCAGCTTGTGGTCCACCAGCCGGGTGCGGGCGCCGTACAGGGCGGCCTGGCCGTCGTGCAGCGGTGCTTCCTGCAGCACGGCCACGGCGCGCGCGAGCTTCTCGGGCAGCCAGACATCGTCCTGGTCGCAGAAGGCGAACAGGTCACCTTCCTCAAAGCCGTCGATGGTGTTGATCAGGTGGAAGAAGTTGGCCGTGGAGCGGCGCTTCGGGCCGGCAATCAGCCGCACGCGGTGTTGCGGCTGGCTGGCCACGAAGGCCTGGCAGATCGCGATCGTGGCGTCGTTGGAGCCGTCGTCGCTGATCAGCAGGTTCCAGTCGGGGTGCGTCTGGGCCGCGATCGATGCCAGCTGTTCGCCGATGTAACGCTCACCCCGGTAGCTGGCCAGCAGGACATGCACCGTGGGCAGGCGACCCGATCGAACCGTCATCGCGCGGTGCTTTCAGAGGTCTTTGGTGAACAGGTCGCGCGAGTACTGCGGCTTGCCGTAGTGGTCCAGCTCGGGCGACTTGCGGTTGGTCACCACCAGGTCGACGCTGTTCATGAACGCGTCCAGATCCTTGACCACGGGCGAGCCGTAGAACTCGTCGCCATCGATCAGCGGTTCGTAGATCACCGTCTTCACGCCCTTGGCCTTGATGCGCTTGAGCACGCCCTGGATGCTGGACAGGCGGATGTTGTCCGAACCGGTCTTCATGATCAGGCGGTAGAAGCCGACGGTCTTCGCGCCCTGGCGCAGGATGTCGTCGGCGATGAAGTCCTTGCGCGTCGAGTTCGACTGCACGATCGCGTGGATCAGGTTCTGCGGCACATCCTGGTAGTTGGCCAGCATCTGCTTGGTGTCCTTGGGCAGGCAGTAGCCGCCATAGCCGAAGGACGGGTTGTTGTAGTGGCTGCCGATGCGCGGGTCCAGACCCACGCCTTCGATGATCTGGCGGGTGTCCAGATGGTGGGCGGCGGCGTAGGTGTCCAGCTCGTTGAAGAACGCGACGCGCATCGCGAGGTAGGTGTTGGAGAACAGCTTGACCGCTTCGGCTTCGGTCGAGTCGACGAACAGCGTCGGGATGTCCTTCTTGCGTGCGCCTTCGGCCAGCAGGCCGGCGAACACGCGGGCGCGCTCCGAGCGCTCGCCGACGATGATGCGCGAGGGGTGCAGGTTGTCGTAGAGCGCCTTGCCTTCGCGCAGGAATTCGGGCGAGAACAGCAGGTTGGGGCTGCCGGTGTCCTGGCGGACCTTGGCGGTGTAGCCCACCGGCACGGTCGACTTGATGACCATCACCGCCTTGGGATTGATCTGCATCACGTCGCGGATCACGGCCTCGACCGACTTCGTGTTGAAGTAGTTGGTCTCGGGGTCGTAGTCGGTGGGGGTGGCGACGATGACGAAGTCCGCGCCTTCGTAGGCATCGTGCTTGTCCAGCGTCGCGCGCAGGTTCAGCGGCTGGTTGGCCAGGAAATCCTCGATTTCCTCATCGACGATCGGGCTCTTGCGAGCATTGATCAGGGCCACCTTCTCGGGGAGGATGTCCAGGGCGACGACTTCGTGGTGCTGGGACAGCAGCACGGCGTTGGACAGACCGACATAGCCGGTGCCAGCAACCGCAATCTTCATGAAAAACCCTTATTCGCGCGAGGTAAAACCCGAGGATTTTGCCACAAGGCCCCTGGCGGACCCGTCAGGAACCACTCAGGAAAGCAGACCCAGTGCAAAGGGCAGGCTCAGCATGCCGGCCAGCGTCGACAGTGTCACCAGCCCGGCGACGTAGGGGCCGTCGTAACCCATGCGGGCGGCCAGCACGTAGCAGCTGGAGGCGGTGGGCACGGCAGAGAACATCAGGAGGATGAGCGTCTGGGCCGGGTCCAGCCGGAACAGGTGGGCCACGCCGAAGGCCAGCAGCGGCATGCCCAGGTGCTTGGCCGTCAGCACCGCCAGCCCCAGGGTCTTGGCCTTGGACAGGGTGCCCAGCTGCATGCCGGCCCCGGCGGCCATCAGGCCCAGCGCCAGCGAAGCCTGGCCGATGCGGTTGACGGTCGGCTCCAGCCAGACCGGGATGTGAAAGCCCAGCAGGTTCGCCACCAGGCCGCCGACCGTAGCCAGGATCAGCGGGTTGCGCAGCAGTTCGCGGGCAAAGCCGCGCTTGGCGTGGCGCGCCATCGGCCAGACCGCACCGACGTTGAACAGCGGCACGCAGCAGCCGATCAGCACCGCGATCATCAGCAGACCTTGCGGGCCGGCCAGCTTGTCGGCCAGCGCCAGGGCAATGAAGGAGTTGAACCGGAACCCGACCTGCGCGCTGGCCGCATGCAGCCGCACATCCAGCCGGCGCCCCAGCCAGGGCCAGTGCGGCAGCGAGTACGACAGGGCAATGCCCGCCACGCCCAGGGTCAGGCCGGCGGCCATCAGGCTGGACGCCGCATGCAGGTCCAGCGGGCTCTTCACGATCGAGTGAAACAGCAGCACCGGGAACAGGAAGAAATACACCAGGCTTTCCAGCGGCTCCCAGACCGATCGGTTCAGGGCCGTGAAGCGGCAAACCAGGTAGCCGCAGAGGATCAGCGAGAAGTCGGGAAAGAGCAGTTGGGCGAAGTTCACGCGGGCAGCATAGCGCGGCCGGCATGTCCCTTCCCGGGGTTTGTACTTATGTAGTCTCCCGCTGTTCAAGCCGGCGGGTGCTCTCTACATTCGCGGCGAGGTGGGCAGGGGTAACATGCCTGTTGCTATCGTTTTGTTGACCACACAAGGAGTGATTGCCATGGTTGATCGCCGTCGTCTGTTTGCACTGGGTCTGGCTGCCGCGTCGCTGGGCGCCGCAGGGCCGTTGTGGGCGCAGGCCTACCCGAACAAGGTCATCCGTCTGCAGGTGCCGTTCGCGCCGGGTGGCACGACCGACATCATTGCGCGCGTGATGTCCGAGCCGCTGGGCAAGACCCTGGGGCAGGGCGTGGTGGTGGAAAACAAGGCCGGCGGCGGCGGCGTGGTTGGCGCGACCGAGCTGGCGCGCACCGCGCCCGACGGCTACGTGATCGGCATGGCGACGGTCTCGACCACGGCCGCGAACCCGGCGATCAACCCCAAGATCCCGTACAACACGCTCACCGATTTCACGCCGATCATCAACATCGCCGCCACGCCCAACGTGATCGCGGTGCACCCCAGCTTCCCGGCCAAGGACTACAAGGGCTTCATTGCAGAAATCAAGAAGAACCCGGGCAAGTACAGCTACTCCAGTTCCGGCACCGGCGGCATCGGCCACCTGCAGACCGAGCTGTTCAAGAGCCTGACCGGCACCTTCATCACCCACATTCCCTACCGCGGCGCCGGCCCGGCGCTGAACGACACCGTCGGCGGCCAGGTGCCGATCATTTTCGACAACCTGCCTTCGGCACTGCCGCACATCAAGGCCGGCCGCCTGATCGCCATCGTGGTGGCCGCGCCCCAGCGCCTGCCGGTGCTGCCCGACGTGCCGACCTTCAAGGAAGTGGGTCTGGAGCCGGTCAACCGCATGGCCTACTACGGCTTCATCGGCCCCAAGGGCATGCCCAAGGACGTGGTCGACAAGATCTACAACGCGACCAAGACGGCGCTCGCTGACCCGGCCGTGCGCAAGCGCATCGAAGACACCGGCTCGCTGATCGTCGCCAACACGCCCGAGCAGTTCACGACCCAGATCAAGGCCGAATTCGAGGTCTACAAGGACGTGGTCACCAAGCAGAAGCTCTCGCTGGAGTGATGGACGCGGCGGCGCTCGCGCGCAGCGAGGACAGCGCGGGCGCCTTCGTCGATGCCCTCTGGCTGGAAGAAGGGCTCTCGCGCAACACGCTCGACGCCTACCGGCGCGATCTGGTGCTGTTCGGGCAATGGCTGGCGGAAAACGGTGCACGTTCGCTGCTGCAGGCCGACGAAACGGCCATCCACGGCTACTTCGCCAGCCGCCATGCCCAGACCCGCGCCACCACCGCCAACCGGCGCCTGACGGTGTTCAAGCGCTACTTCCGATGGGCGCTGCGCGAGCGCCTGATCGACGCCGACCCGACCCTGCGCCTGCTGGCCGCGCGCCAGCCGATGCGGGTGCCCAAGACGCTGTCCGAAGCCCAGGTTGAGGCCTTGCTCAACGCGCCCGACACGTCCACCCCGCTGGGCATCCGCGACCGCGCGATGCTGGAACTGATGTACGCCAGCGGCCTGCGAGTGAGCGAACTGGTGAACCTGCGCACCTTTCACGTCGGCCACCAGGAGCATGTGCTGCGCGTGACCGGCAAGGGCAACAAGGAACGGCTGGTGCCTTTCGGCCAGATCGCGGGCGACTGGTTGCGGCGTTACCTCAAGGATGCCCGGCCCGAGATCCTCGGCGCGCACGCCAGCGAGGACCTGTTCGTGACCGCGCGCGGCCCCAAGGCGGGCGAGGCCATGAGCCGGGTGATGTTCTGGAACCTGGTCAAGCGCTATGCGCTGGCCGCCGGCATCACCTCGCCGCTGTCGCCGCACACGCTGCGCCACGCCTTCGCGACCCATCTGCTGAACCATGGCGCCGACCTGCGCGCGGTGCAGATGCTGCTGGGGCACGCCGACATCTCGACCACCACCATCTACACCCACGTCGCGCGCGAGCGGCTTAAAAGCATCGTGGCGCAGCACCATCCGCGCGGCTGACCGCGATGGCCCGGGGGGTATAAAGCGTCATGGACCCGCTCTTTCAGTCATCCGTCGCCCAGGCCGCCCTGATCGCTGCCGCGGGTGCCCTCGCGTTCTGGCTCAAGGACGTGCCGGGCCTGCTGGTGTCCTGGGGCAAGCGCTTCTTCATCTCGACCCTCAGCATCGATTCGCGCGACGAGTTCCTGTTCTCGGCGCTGGTCGAATACATGGACGCCCACCCTTCGCTGCGCCAGGTCAACCAGTTCACCGCGCGCAGCGTGCGCCAGGGCACGGCCTACCAGAGCCTGGAAGAAGACCTGCGCGCCGGCCAGGCCCCGCGCGCCTATCTCTCGCCCGGTGAAGGCCTGCACATCCTCTGGATCGATGGCCGGCTGGTCTGGATCCGGCGCGATCTGCAGGTGACACAGAGCGTGTTCGAGCGCATCAGCCTGTCGCACTTCGGCCGCTCGGGCGACTGGCTGGCCGCATTCCTGCAACGCGCGATCCAGGCGCGCGCCAACCGCGAGAGCGACACGCTCTCGGTCTACATCCCCAACCCGTTCCACGGCGGCGACTGGATGCGCGCACGTCTGGGCTCGCGCCGGCCGCTGTCGTCCGTCGTGCTCAAGGCCGGGCAGGCCGAGGCCCTGCTGGGGGACCTGCAACGCTTCTACGGCGCGCACGAGCGCTACGCCGAGTTGGGCATTCCCTGGCGGCGTGGTTATCTGCTGTACGGCCCGCCGGGCACCGGCAAGACCTCGCTGGTCACGGCGCTGGCGTCCGAGTTGCACCTGAATGTGTGCACGCTCAGCCTGGCCTCGCCCATCGTGACGGACGAGAAGATCCACACCCTGCTGGCGGCCGTGCCGCAGCGTTCGCTGCTGCTGATCGAGGACGTCGACGCCTTCTTCCGCCAGCGCGACGCGGCGCATGCGCAGGTCAGGCTGTCGTTCTCGGGCTTCCTCAACGCGCTGGACGGCGTGGCCACGCAGGAAGGCAATGTGCTGTTCATGACCACCAACCACGCCGACCGGCTGGACGAGGCGCTGATCCGCGCCGGCCGCATCGACGAGCGCGTGGAGCTGGGCCTGTGCGACGAAGAACAGTTGCGGCGCCTGTATCTGAAGTTCGACCCGGACGAAGCCGCTTCCATGGCGTTTGCTGCCGAGTTCGCGCCACTGGGCCTGTCGCCGGCCAATGTCCAGGGTCAGCTCATGCGCCGCTTCGGCGCGGTCCGTCGAACAGACTGACCCAGCGCGGGCTGGCTCAGGACGGTGACTTGATCGCCAGTTCGACCAGCAGCCCTTGTTCGGTCACGCTGATGCGCCCGGGGCGCAGCCCCAGCAGGTCGGCCATCGCCGTCTCGCGCGGCTGCAACTGGTAGAGCACGACCTCGCGCAAGGCCTGCTCGGCCAGTGCGGGCGCGTAGGTGTTGAGCATGTCCAGCGCCTCCGCCGGCAGGCCGGGAAAGCGGAAGCGGTAGACCTTGAGCTGGTGGGCGCGCAGCGAGCGGTCGCTGTGTTCGTAGCGCAGCCCGAAGTCGACAGTGAAGCTGCCCTGTTGCGTGCGCGCCAGCGCCGGGCCGGCCGCGGTCACGGGCATCTGTGCCCGCATGCGGTTCTGCTCGGGCAGCAGGCCCAGGTGCGGCGCGGACAGATCGAGGTTGACCAGTCCGGCCACCGGGTAGCGCAACGGAAAGCGTTTGGCCACTTCCGCCTGCAGC
Source organism: Hydrogenophaga sedimenti (assembly GCF_051857515.1). Taxonomy (NCBI): domain Bacteria; kingdom Pseudomonadati; phylum Pseudomonadota; class Betaproteobacteria; order Burkholderiales; family Comamonadaceae; genus Hydrogenophaga; species Hydrogenophaga sedimenti. The sequence goes on along the minus strand of NZ_JBPZHA010000012.1, from coordinate 32,703 downwards.
AGGTCCAGCGGCACGGTGAAACGCGGCAGCGCGGCCGTTGTGCCGTTTTCGGCGGGCGCTGCCGGTGTTGCGGCCGTTTGGGCGGAGGCCACGCCCGCGCCCAACAGCAGGCCGGAGCAGACAAGGTGCCGCCGTTGCATGCCGTGGGCTTACTTGTAGAACACCTCGACCCGGCCCTTGAGCTGGATCAGCACCGGCTGTCCACGGCGGTCGACGGTCTTGGCCGACTGGACCTTGATCCAGCCTTCGCTGATGCAGTACTCGGCGACGTCGAAGCGTTCCTTGTCGTTGTAGCGGATGCCGATCTCGTGCTCGAACACGGCACGGACATGGAAGGGGCTGCGCGGGTCGATGGCCAGCCGGTCGGGCAGGGCGGGTTTGGAGGTGGTGTCGTTCATGCCTCTATTGTCTCCGCCTCAGGGCCGGTAGACCGAGCAGGTCTTGCGCACATTGGGTGTCGGGTCGCCGCCGAAGCTGCGGGTGTCGCAGGCCAGTCCGTCGCGGGCCGGCATGACGCGGTAGAGCCCGTTGGCGCCGAAGCGCACGTGCGCCGGGCCGCGGAAGCGGCAATCCTGCGTCTCGCGCGCGCATTCGGTCCAGAAGCGGTCGTCCAGCGGCGGGATCTCGTCGGCGTCGGGCTGGCGGGACACGGCCCGGTTCACCGGCACGGTGTTGGCCTCGCAGGTTTTTTGTACACCCTGCTGGGGGTCGCCGAACAGGTGGCCATCGCAGCGCACGGTGCCGCTCACCTGCCGGTAGTGGTAGTTGCCGGGCACGCCGTAGCGGATCACCGTCGGCATGGACGTGGTGCAGGTCTTGCCCTCGTCGGCGCAGTAGGCCCAGCGGTTGGCGGGACGGCCGAAGTCGGGCCGGTCGCCGCCGGCAACGGCGACGCCGCCCGGAAGGTTGTCGTCAGGGCGGCCGCCATAGCCCGGACGGTCGGGCTCGTTGCGGACCTGGCACTTCTTGCGCACGCCGTACACCGGGTCGCCGAACTCGTCGATGCTGCATTCGATCTGGCCGACCTCGCGGCGGAAGTTGTAGGCGCCTTCGGCCCCGAAGCGCACCACGCGCGCGCCGCGGAAGCGGCAGACCTCGCCTTCGCGTGCGCAATCTTCCCAGCCGCGCTCGCGGTCTTCGCGGTCGGGGCGCGGCAGGCTGCGGTCCCAGCCCAGGCGGTATTCGCAGTACTTGGCCTGCCGGCGCGACGGGTCGCCGAACACGCTGGTGTCGCATTCGATGCGGCCGTCGACGTTCTTCACGGCGAACTGGTTGTTGGCGCCGAACCGGACCTGCGCCAGGCCAGGCACGAAGCAGGTCTGTCCTTCGCGGGCGCAGGGCACCCACTCGGCTGCATCGTTGTCGCGGGCGCTGGCCGAGGTCAGCGCGAGGGCGCCGAGCAGCAGCGAGAAAAGGCGGATCTGGGTGCGCATGTAAAACCTCCGTGTCGTCCGAATGGGTCAGTGTAGTGAGGCGCCGCGGGGCCGCGGCCTCAATCTGTAAGCACCCGTACCTTGACGCTCTTGCCCTTGATGCGGCCGGCGTTGAGCCGGCTGGCGGCCTGTTCGGCGATGCCGCGGTCCACCGCGACATAGGTGGACCATTCGTTGACGTTGATCTTGCCGATCTGCTCGCGCGTGTAGCCCAGGTCGGCGGTGAGCGCGCCCAGCACGTCGCCGGGGCGGATTTTCTCCTTGCGCCCGCCCTGGATGTGCAGCGTGACCATGGGCGGCTGCAGCGGCTCTTTGCTCGCGGGGGTGAGTTCGCTGACCGGATGCCACGCGGACTCGCGTCCCTGCAGCTGTTCGATGCGGCCCACGTAGCCCATCTCGTTCATGCTCGCGAGGTTCAGCGCCAGGCCGCTCTCGCCGGCACGGCCGGTGCGGCCGATGCGGTGGATGTGCACTTCGGGGTCGGGCGTCACGTCCACGTTGATGACCGCGGCCAGGCTGGCGATGTCGAGCCCGCGGGCGGCCACGTCGGTCGCCACCAGCACCGAGCAGCTGCGGTTGGCGAAACGCACCAGCACCTGATCGCGTTCGCGTTGCTCCAGCTCGCCGAACAGCGCCAGCGCGCTGAATCCCTGCGCCTGCAGCACGGCCACCAGGTCGCGGCACTGCGCCTTGGTGTTGCAGAAGGCCAGCGTGCTGGCGGGGCGGAAGTGCAGCAGCAACTGGCTGACCACGTGCAGGCGCTCCTTCTCGCTGACTTCGTACCAGCGCTGTTCGATCTGTCCGCCGCTGTGCTGCGCCTCGACCTTGATGGTCAGCGGCTCGCGCATGAACTGCGCGGCCAGCTTGCCGATGCCTTCGGGGTAGGTGGCCGAGAACAGCAGGGTCTGGCGTTCTTTGGGGCACTGCTTCGCGACCTTCACGATGTCGTCGAAGAAGCCCATGTCCAGCATGCGGTCGGCCTCGTCGAGCACCAGGGTATTGAGCGCATCGAGCTGCAGGCTGCCGCGCTCCAGGTGGTCCATGAGGCGGCCCGGTGTGCCGACCACGATGTGCGCGCCGTGCTCCAGCGTGGCCAGCTGCCCGCGCAGCGGCACGCCGCCGCAGAGCGTGACGACCTTGATGTTGTCTTCGGCGCGCGCCAGGCGGCGGATCTCGGTGGTCACCTGGTCGGCCAGTTCGCGCGTGGGGCAGAGCACCATGGTCTGCACGGCGAAGCGGCGGGGATTGAGGTTGGCCAGCAGGGCCAGGCCGAAGGCGGCGGTCTTGCCGCTGCCGGTCTTGGCCTGCGCGATCAGGTCCTTGCCCAGCAGGGCGGGTGGCAGGCAGGCCGCCTGGATCGGCGTCATGGCCAGGTAACCCAGCTGCTGCAGGTTGGCCAGGGTGGCGGGCGGCAGCGCAAGGCTGCCGAAGTCGGTGCTGGAGGGGCGGGGGGCTGCGGGGGAGGCTGAGGTCATCCCCGATTATCGGCGCAGCACCTCCGCGGGCACGGCTCAGGAGCCCAGGGTGAAGTGAAACGCGGCGCCCAGCCCGGGTTCGGAGAACGCCCAGACCTTTCCCCCATGGCGCATCACGATGCGTTGCACGATGGTCAGGCCGATGCCGGTACCGGCGTATTCGTCGTCGCGGTGCAGGCGCTGGAACGGCCCGAAAAGCCGGTTGGCCGATGCCATGTCGAAGCCGCAGCCGTTGTCCCGCACGAAGAAGACGGTTTCGCCGTTGACGCTTTTGGCGCCAACATCGATGCGCGTGATCTCGCTGCGCGCAGAGAACTTCCAGGCATTGCGCATCAGGTTGTCGAGCAGGCTGTGCATCAGGGCAGGGTCGGCCATGGCTTCCAGCTTGGGCGAAACCCGCACCTGGGCAACCCGCTTGGGGTCCGACTCCAGGAGTTGTGCGGCGATCTCGCTGGCGATGGCACTGATGTCGACCACCCGCAGCTGCATCGGCACCTGGTTCAGGCGCGACATGTGCAGCAGGGCATCGATCAGGGCGCCCATGCGCTGGCCGGAGGTGGCGATCCGGTGGATCAGGTCCAGTCCGTCCTGTCCCAGTGTCTCGGGATGGTTGCGGATCAGCTCCTGGCAGAAGCTCACGATGACGCGGACCGGTGACCGCAGGTCGTGCGCCACCGAATAGCTGAACGATTCGAGCTCCTTGAGGCTCTGGTGCAGCTCGGAGGTGCGTTCGGTGACCAGGTTCTCGAGCCCTTCGTTGAGCATCCTGAGCCGGATTTCGCTCTGCTTGCGTTCCGAGATGTCCTGGACCACGCCGGTCATGCGCTGTTGGGAGGCGTGGCCGGCATCGAGCTTGATCCAGCGCGGAGGCAGTCCTTCGGCCAGCACACGGAACTCCTCGCTGAAGTGCTTGAGCGCGTCCAGGCTTTCCGTGAGTCTGGACTGGACCGTGGCCCGTTCGCCGGCATCCACGCGCGCCAGCAGGTCGGCCACGGTGTGGGGCTGGTCCTGCTGCCAGCCGATCAGGTCGGCGGAGCGCGGCGAGGTGGTGATGGCCTGGCTGCCGGTGTCCAGTTCCAGCACGCCCATGCTGGCCGCATCCAGCGCCTGCTGCAGCAGGCGCCGGTTGTCGCTCAGCTCGGTTTCCAGCTTGTGCCGCTCGAAGGCCATCTGGATCGTGGCGTGCAGTTCGCGTTCGGAGAAGGGCTTGAGCAGGTAGCCGTAGGGACGGGTCTTCCGGGCCCGTTCCAGGGTCGAGTCTTCCGAGTAGGCGGTCAGGTAGATGACGGGGATCGCATGGGTTTCCTGCAGCCGGGCGGCCACCTCGATGCCGTCCATGTCGCCCTGGATGTGGATGTCCATCAGCACCAGATCGGGCAGGGTCTGTGTCACCAGATCGAAACTCTCCTGGCCCGAGACGGCAATGGCCGGCACGTCATAGCCCAGCTGGGACAGGCGCTGTTGCAGGTTGAAGGCAACGATGCTCTCGTCTTCCACCACCAGGATGCGGGCGGGATTTTTCATGGGCGATGTCCTAGGGAAAAGCGCAGGGTGAAGCGGGTCGGATCGGCGCGCCGGATGTCCAGCGAGCCTTGCAATTGCCGGGTCAGCAGCTGCACGAGCTGCAGGCCCAGGGAGCCGCAGCGGTCAAGGTTCTGGTCGGTCGGGATGTCGATGCCGTCGTTGCTGATCGACAGTTCGACGTCGCCATTCGGCGCCTGCCGCAGGTCCACCTGGATGGTGCCACGCCGCCCGCCCGGAAAGCCATGCTTGAGCGCATTGCTCACCAGCTCGTTGACGATCAGGCCGCAGGGGATCGCTTCATTGATCGGCAGCTTGACGTTGTTGGCCGAGATCTCGATGCGCACATGGCCGGCCACCATGCCGTAGGAGTCCATCAGGGTCGGCAGCAGATCGCCGAGGAACTGGTGGAAGTCGACCTGGGCGAAGTCGTGCGACTGGTAGAGCGTCTGGTGGATCATCGACATCGACCGGATGCGGTTCTGGCTGTCGCGCAGCATGGTCACCACGTCCGGGTCTTTGATCTTGAGCACCTGCAGATCGAGCAGGCTGTGAATGACCTGCATGTTGTTCTTCACGCGGTGATGAACTTCTTCGAGCAGCAGCTCCTTCTCGCGCAGCGCCTCATGGATGCGCCGTTCGCTCAGCTTGCGCTCGCTCAGGTCCAGGATCACCGACAGGATCATCGGCCCCTCGCCGGTGTCCACCGGGTTGATGCCGATCTCGACCGGGAATTCGCTGCCGTCCTTGCGCAGGCCGCTGAGGTCGCGGCCGGCCCCCATGGGACGCGCGGTGGCCTCTTTCTGGAAACCCCGGCGGTAGCCGGGGTGTGCGTGGCGGTAGCGTTCGGGCACGAGCACTTCCACCGGTTGACCCAGCAGCTCTTCGCTCGGATAACCGAATGTGGTCTCGGCCAGGCGGTTCAGGCGGGTGATGATTCCTTGCTGGTTGACGACCACCATCGCCACGGGAATTCTGTCAAACGCCTGACCGAGGTATTCGTCCAGCCGGATGTGCTGTTGGCTCATCCACAAAATACTAAGCCGGATTCAGGGTGCATGCACGTGAAAAACTCCCTCGGCCGGCGAACTGCGAGACCGGGTAGTACCAAGCACCTCATGGCGCCGTCACGCGGTCAGCAGATAGTCCAGTTCCAGCTGGCTGAAGCCGGCGGCACGGCGCGCGGCGTCGTTGAACGGCGGCTTCAGGCGCGGTGCGCTGTGGGTGCGTGCGAGGTGCCGGTAGTGCGCGACCGGGTCGAGCTGCTGGCGCTCGCAGAGCCAGCCGTACCAGTGGTTGCCGATCGCGACGTGGCCGATCTCGTCGCGCAGGATGAGGTCCAGGATCTCGACCGCCTGCAGCGCGGCCGGTGTGCCGACCTTGCGCAGCCGGGCCTGGATCAGTGGCGTCGCGTCCAGCCCGCGCGCTTCGAGGGTGCGTGGCACCAGCGCCATGCGTGCGGTGATGTCGTGCTGTGTCTTGACGCACATCTCCCACAGGCCGTCGTGGGCCGGACAGTCGCCGTAGTCGTGGCCCAGGCTGCGCAGGTGGGTGCGCAGCAGGCCGAAGTGCGTGGCTTCCTCGTCGGCCACGCGCAGCCAGTCGCGGTAGAAGTCGGCCGGCATGCCGGCAAAGCGCCAGACCGCGTCGAGCGCGAGGTTGATGGCGTTGAACTCGATGTGGCAGACCGCGTGCAGCAGCGCGGCCAGGCCTTCGTCGGTGAAGGGAGAGCGGTGCGGCACCTCGGTCGGCGGCACCAGCACCGGGCGCTCCGGCCGGCCCGGCAGCACTTGCATGGGAGCGGCAATCGCCGCACCGGGCGACAGGGCCTGTTCGCGTCGGGCCTCGTCGGGCAGGGCGGACAGTGCGCTCCAGAGTGCGTGGGTGGCCTCCATCTTGGCCTGCGGATCGGGCAGGCACAGCGCCGCGAGCGCGCGCCCGCGCAGGCCGGGCAGGCCGGGCAAAGGGGAAAGCGGAGCGGTGGAGGCGTCACGGGAGGGCATCCCTACAATTCTAGGTTTGCAACCTGCGCCCCAGGCGCGCACCCGACGGAGACACGGATGGCGATTTACGAACTCGACGGACGCAAACCCGACATCGCGGAATCGGCCTGGGTGGCCGACAGCGCGCAGGTGATGGGCGACGTCACGCTGGGCGAGGGGGCCAGCGTCTGGTTCGGCGCCATCGCGCGCGGCGATTCCGACCGCATCGTGGTCGGCGCGGGCAGCAACATCCAGGACGGCTGCGTGCTGCACGCCGACGACGGCCTGCCGCTGGTGGTGGGCGAGCGCGTGACGGTGGGCCACCAGGTCATGCTGCACGGCTGCACCATCGGCGACGAGTCGCTGATCGGCATTGGCGCCATCGTGCTCAACGGCGTGAAGATCGGCAGAAACTGCCTGGTCGGCGCCGGCTCGCTGGTCACCGAGGGCAAGGAGTTTCCCGACGGGGCGATGATCATGGGCAGCCCGGCCAGGGTGGTGCGCCAGCTCACGCCCGAGCAGATCGAGGGGCTGCGCAAGAGCGCGCAGCACTACATGGACAACGCCCGGCAGTACCGCCAGGGCTTGAAAAAGATCGGTTGAGCCGCAGCTGTCGGCTTTTGTTTCGCAGAAAGACCCGCGTGTCCGAACTCCACAAATTCATGTTTGAAGGCCTGCCGGTGCGCGGCATGCTGGTGCGCCTGACCGATGGCTGGCAGGAAATCCTGCGCCGCCGCCAGCAGGCCGGCGGTTATCCCGCGGCCGTGACCGAACTGCTGGGCGAGATGACCGCCGCCGCCACGCTGATGCAGGCCAACATCAAGTTCAACGGCGCGCTGATCCTGCAGGTGCAGGGCGACGGCCCGGTGAAGCTGGCCGTGGCCGAGGTGCAGCCCGACCTCACGCTGCGCGCCACCGCCAACGTGATGGGCGAGGTGGCCGAGGACGCGCCGCTCTCGCACATGGTCAACGTGAACAACCAGGGCCGCTGCGCGATCACGCTCGATCCCAAGGACCGCCTGCCCGGCCAGCAGCCCTACCAGGGCGTGGTGCCACTGTTCGGCGACAAACGCGAGAAGCTGGAAAAGCTCAGCGAGGTGATCGAGCACTACATGCTGCAGAGCGAACAGCTGGACACACGCCTGGTGCTGGCCGCCAACGACCAGGTCGCTGCCGGCCTGCTGATCCAGCGCCTGCCGCTGCAGGGCCAGGACAACCTGTCGGGCGCGGGCGCCGTGGCGCGCGACGAAGACCAGATCGGCCAGAACGAGGACTACAACCGCATCGCGATTCTGGCCGCCAGCCTCCAACGCGAAGAGCTGCTGACGCTGGACGCCGAGACCATCCTGCACCGCCTGTTCTGGGAAGAAGACGTGCGCCGTTTCGAGCCGCTGGCCGGTGCCGAAGGGCCCCGTTTTGCCTGCACCTGCTCGCGCGAGCGGGTGGGCGGCATGCTGCGTTCGCTGGGTCGCGACGAGATCGAATCGATCATCGCGGAGCAGGGCCAGGTGGAGGTCGGCTGCGATTTCTGCGGAGCGCAATACCGCTTCGACCCGGTCGATGCCGCGCAGGTGTTCCTGCAGGCCGCCAGCCAGCCGCCAGGTTCCCCCGGCGTGCACTGAACCGGCGATCCGGCGCAGGGCCGCCCCAAGCCGGATCAGCGCCCTCGGGGGGCAGCGACCCGTGCACGGTGGAGCGTGGGGGGCATTCTCAGATTCCTGGCTGGGCGAGGTAGGCCGCGATGTCGTTGGCTTCGGCGGCGCCGATGGAGCCGCCGAGGAAGCCCATGCCGCCCTTGTTGCTGGCAATGGCGCCGAGCGTGTTGGACGCAGACGTGCCTCGCAGGATCTTGCTGATGTTCTGCGTCGGATCACCGCCGTGGCAAGAGGCGCAGTTGCCGGCGTAGAGGCTCTTGCCGTTGAGCGCCGAAGCGCTGGCCGCCGGTGCCGGGGCAGGCGCCGGAGCCGGAGCGGGGGAGGGAGCCGGTGCCGGTGAGCCCGGTGTGGTGGAGCCGGCATCTGCCGGCGCAGCGGCGGTGGTGGTCCCGGTCGACGGTGCCGGGCAACTGCTGGCCCTGGTCAGCACGCGCTTGTCGTGCTCGCGCTCGCTCTCGTGTTCGTCGTCGTTGTCATCGTCGCCATGGCTGGCGGGCGCGGCCGCCGGCGTTGCGACCGGCGTCGCTGCAGCGGCCGGCGCGGGCGCGCTGGTGCTGCATTCGTTTTCGGTCACGGTGGTGTCGCCGCCACCGCCGCAGGCGCTGAGGGTGGCAATGGCAAGAGTCAGGGCGCAAAGGTGCAGGCTGGTGGCGGATGACATGGTGTGCTCCTGGTGGCGTCAGATGTTGGGCTGGGTCAGATAGGCCGCGATGTCGTTGGCCTGTGCCGCACCGATGGTGCCGCCGAGGTAGCCCATGCCGCCCGTGTTGCCGGCGATGGCATTGAGCGTGTTCCCTGCAGAGCTTCCCTTGAGCACCTTGCTGATGTTCTGCGCCGGGTTGCCACCGTGGCAGGAGGCGCAGTTGGCCTGGTACAGCGACTTGCCGTTGAGGGCCGACGACGACGCGGCAGGCGCGGCGGCGGGTGCCGGTGCGGGAGCGGCTGCAGGAGCGGCCGCGGTGTCGGTGCTGGCCGTGGTCGTGGCCGCGGGCGTGGTGGTGTCGCTTCCGCCACCGCCGCCGCAGGCGGTGAGGGTGGCCAGACTGGCGGTCAGGGCGATCAGGGTCAGGCGTTGGAGACTGGTGTTCATGGCAGTGGGCTCGTGGCGGTGGATGGTTGTGGCGCGGTGAGGTGAAACCGGGGGGTGTTGGTGGAGACCTGCCCGTCGCGACCGACGGCGAGGTAGCTGGCGCCCTGGCTCTGCAGCCAGTCGATGGCGCCTTCTTCTTTGAGCATGGCGATGGTGGTCAGGGCGCCGCCTGCGGTGGCGTTGGGCGCCAGCACGCTGATGGACTGGTGGACACTGACCGGCCAGCCAGTCAGCGGGTTGAGGATGTGGCAGTAGCGGCGGCCATCGACTTCGATGAAGCGTTCGTAGTCGCCGCTGGTGGCCAGGCCCCCTTGCTTGAGCGATGCATGGGCGATGCGGGCCAGTGGCTGGGTGGCCGGCGGGCGCGGGTGCTGGATGTCGATGGACCATGGTGGCCTTTGCTCCCCCGACGGGACATCCAGGGCATGCAGGTCACCACCGAGGTTCACCAGCGCGCTCTGGACACCCGCCTCACGCAGCACGAACGCCGCGCGGTCGGCCGCGTATTCCTTGCCGAAGCCGCCGAAGTCGATCTCCATGCCGGTCTCCACAAGGCGGACGCGCTCACCGTCGAACTGCACCCGCTCCCAGCCGATGCGCGACCGGGCCTCGGCCAGCTGTTGTGGCGAAGGCAGCGCTCCGGCCGAAAAATCCCAGGCCCTGCGCAGCACACCGGAAGTGATGTCGAACAGGCCATCACTTTGTCTCCACAACTGGTCCGCGAACATCAGCAGCTGCCGGGTCTCGTCGTCCACCTCGACCGCGCTCTGGCCAGCCGCGCGGTTGATGCGCGAGACCACGCTGTCTTTGAGGTAACGCGAGAACTTCGCTTCGATGCGCTGCACCTCGGCGATGGCCTTGCGCGCCGCCAGCTCCGCATGCGAGCCGGTGGTTCCGCGCAGGTGGAAGCTGCAGGGGCCTCCCATGGCGCGGAACTCGAACAGCAGGGTCTGCATGGCGGCAGCGTTCCGGTCAGAACTGGTGGGTCACGCCGACCTGGATGGTGCGGGCGTTCATCGGCGTCAGGCCGGGACTGCCGCCTCCCATGCGCAGGCTGGAGGACTGCCGGTACAGGTCGAGCTTGACGTCGGCCGTGGTGTCCTTGGACAGTGCATAGGCGACCTTCATCGACCAGTTCCAGGCGCCAAAGGCCGACAGCCGCTGGTCCGCGGACCGGTAGCCCGAGATCGCCGCCGCGCGCTGCATGGTGGCCGCCGTGTTGTAGTTGCCGTTGCTGTCGAGCACGGGGTCGAAGTAGAACGAGGCCGCGCTTTGCATGTAGTAGCGCACCCCGGGCGTGAAGGTCCAGGGGCCGACCGCTTTGACCAGCTCCAGATCCACGGTGTGGGCACGAACCCCGAAGGAATCCGAGAAATAGCGGTAGCTGGTGCGGGCCGTGGTGTCCAGCGACGCGATGTGGTGGTTCCAGCGCGCCAGGCCGATCCAGCTGTTGCGCTTGTCCGGGCGGTTGTCGAACAGCTTGTAGGGGTCGTTGAAGTAACCCGATCCCATGGAGCGCGTCAGGTTGAACTGCACGATGTCCGACGCAGTCAGCACCTGCGTGACGCCACCCATGATTTCGTTGACGCGCTTGCGCTGGTTGATGGCGGTGTTGACGCCGTTGGACTGGTTGTCGATGCGGTCGCGCGAGAAGCCGGTGCCGATGGTCCAGGTGCGGTTGTTGTCGTCGCTCGACCAGCGGGTCTGCAGTCCGAGCGCCCTGGAGTTGTAGTCGTGTTCGTCCGACAGCGCGAAGCTGGCCGAGACGGCCGCGCGGCTGAAGTAGCGCGTGACCTTGACGTCGCCGGCCTTGCGGTCGTCTTCCATGCGACTGGCGCCCGAGCGCGAGGTGTGCATGCGCGGCGACGCGCCCGAGACGCTGTCAACCACGCCGGAGGCTTCGACCGACCACTGCTCGCCGATGGGGGTCATCAGGTAGACCTGCGGCGCGTTGACGGTGACGCGGGTCCAGCCGGACTCGCTGTCCTGGTAGTTGCCGTATTTCAGCGACAGCGTGGATTTTTCCGGTGGCGATTCCGCCCGGGCTTCGGAGGGAAGGGCCAGCGCGAGGGTCGCCAGACCCGGCAGCATCAGCGAGGCGAGCAGGACGCTGCCGGCGGTGTTGTGTTGTGCTTGTTCATTCATGTTCCGGTCCTCAGTTGCAGCCGCAGCCGCCGCCGCCCACGCCGTAGCCGCCGCTGGCGGCTTCTTTGCTGCCGTAGATGTGTTGCATGAAGCGCTGGTCCAGCGGATCGGCTTCAAAGGTCATGGCCGGCTTGGCCAGCTGGCCCTTTTCCCAGGCCTGCACCTGGCCGAGGCTGGAGCAGCCGGTCAGCAGGGTCACGCCGGCCGCCAGTGCGATCAAAAGTTGGGTGCGCATCGTCATTCCTTGATGTGGAGGGCTTGCTTGATCTGTGCTTCGAGTTCGTCCCGGTTTTCGGCCTTGAAGCCCTGGTGGACCATCAGGACCTTGCCGTCGGGACCGATCAGCATCGAGGTGGGCATGCCCTTGACCCCGTACTGCTTGGGCGCCTGGCCCGCGCTGTCGAAGGCGATGTCGAACTGGGCCGGGGTGGCGGCCAGGAAGGCCCTGGCGTCCTCGGGTTTCTGGTCGAGGTTCACGCCAACCACACGCAGGCCCTTGGCGCCGTAGCGCTTCTGCATGTCGTTCATCCACGGAAACGACTGCTTGCAGGGGCCACACCAGGAAGCCCAGAAATCGAGGTACACCGTCTTGCCTTTGTAGGCGGCGAGCTGCACCGAGCCCTGCGGGCCGGGCAGTTCAAAAGCGGGCGCCGGTTGCCCGACCTCGATGGCGAAGGCGCTGCAGGTCAGCAGGCCGGTCAGGGAAAGGGAGGCGATGTCCCTCAGGAGGCGGGGTCTTTGGCGCATGTGATTCCAGACAACTTTTAAATTTGGGAAAATTTCCCTTAAATGTTAACCTCGCTCCCGGTGATGTCAAGGTTTCGCCTGGAAATTTGGTAAATAAACCCATAAACTTGTGTCATTCGGCGTCCGCGCCAGAAACGCCTCAGGGCGCAGAACACCCCGGTCATGAGCCAGCCACCCGATCCCGACAGCGCTTCGCCAGGCGCCGGATTGCCCCAGCCCGAACTGGCGGCTGCGGCGGTGTTGCGCCTGCTGCGGCCGCTGGCGCGGCTCATGATCGACCACGGCCTGCAGCTGCCTTCGATGGTGGAACTGCTCAAGAAAGCCCTGGTCGATGAGGCCGTGGCGAGTTACGGTCCGACCGACCGCAGCAACTCCGATTCGCGCATCGCGATCCAGACTGGTGTGCACCGCAAGGATGTGCGGCGCCTGCGCGAGCAGGTGCCCGACGACTCCGGCCTGACGCCGCCCATGGTTCCGATCGCCACCGCGGTGGTCGCCCGCTGGATCAGCGACCCGCGCTTTCTGCGCGCCGACCGCACGCCCTTGCCGCTGGCGCGCACCCCGCGTCTTGGCCATCCGGGCGAGCCGGACTTCTCCATGCTGATCGCCGAGGTCAGCCGCGACGTGGGTGCCCGGGCCGTGCTGGAAGAGCTGCAGCGGCTGGGCGTGGCCACGGTGCAGGAGGACGGCATGGTGCAACTCAATGACACCGCTTTTGTGCCCAAGGAGGGGTTGAATGACTCCTTCCACTTCCTGGCCAACAACGTGGGTGACCACCTGTCCACCGCCGCGCACAACCTCTCCCCGCACCGCGTGGGACCACCGCTGCTCGAACAAAGCGCGTTTTCCGATGGCCTGACGGTGGAGCAGGCCGCCGCCCTGCAGCAGGCTGCCCGTCGGCTGTGGGCCGACGTGCTGCAGCAGTTTCTGGTCTCGGCCACCGTGGCCGAGCAGCGCAGCCAGGCGCAGGACGCTCCCAAGGTGCGGGTCCGGTTTGGTGTCTATTTCAGCCAGGTGGACCAGGAGGAGGTCGGTGCGGAAGCTGCGCCGAAGTCCACCGCCCGGCGTCACAAAAGAAAGAGCAAGCCATGAGAGAGGTTTCCACTCCCGCCGCCACGGTCAGTCGCCGTCACTGGATCGCGCTGGCGGTGGCTGCGCTGACGGGTTGCGGCGGCAGTTCGAACACCTCTGGCGACGGTGCGGCCACTGGCGGCGCTGCGTCGGGCGGTTCTGGGTCGACCGCTTCTGCCGGCCCGACAGGCAACGATGGTTCCACGCAGACGGCCGGCACCCCAGGTACGGGTGGCACCGGCATTTCGGTGCTCGGCGCGATCTCGGGTTTCGGCAGCGTGATCATCAACGGCGTGCATTACGACGAGAGCGGCGCCCGGATCACGATCGACGGCGCGGGCGCCAGCAGTGGAGCCTTGCGGCTGGGCATGGTGGCCGGCATCAGTGGCACACGCTCCCCCGACGGCCTGACCGGTGTGGCGCAGGCGATCGACATCTGGTCGATCGCGCAAGGCACCGTGACCGGCGCCAGCGGTGACAGCTTCACCGTGATGGGCATGAACATCGCGCTGAAGGCCTCGACCTTTGCCGACGTGGCTCCCTCCGTGGGCCAGACGGTCGTGGTGTGGGGGCTGCAGGCCGACGCCGACGGTCGCCAGTGGGTGGCCACGCGGGTGGATGCCGCATCAGGCCATCGGGCGACGGTGACCGGCCGCGTCGAAGGTTCGGGCGAGAACCGCTCGGTCAACGGGATCCGCCTGACCGGCGACAAGGCGTCCGGTCTCGGCAGTGGTCTTTACCGCCTGACGGGGGAATGGGACGCCGAGAAGCAGCAGCTGGAAGTCGGTGCGGTGCGGCGCATCGATGTGCGCGGCGACACCGGTTCCGGCAAGGTCGTGGAAATCGAGGGCGTGGTGACCTCTGCGCTGTCCGGCGCCTACTTCATGCTGGGCTCGGTGCAGGTCGACGCCTCGGCGGTGGCCGGTGCGGCGGCGGCCTTGCAGGTCGGGCAGGAGATCGAGGTCTATGGCAGCTGGCAGGGCTCGGTCCTGGTGGCGACCAAGATCGAGAACGAGGACCACGACTGAGGTCCTCGCGGCCCTGCCCCGGCGTCAGGGCGTCAGGGCGTCAGGGCACGGTCCAGACTGGCCTGGAACGCCTGGGCGTTCTGGAAACCGATGACCTTGTGCACAACACCGTCGGTCCTGGACGGGTTGAAAAAGAGCACGCCCGGCGGACCGAACAGGCCGTAGCGCTTGAGCAGTTCCCGGTCGGCGCTGTTGTTGGCGGTGACGTCCACCTGCAGCAGCTTGACCGGCGACAGACGCTGGCGGACCTCCGGCTGGCTGAAGGTCAGGGTCTCGAATTCCTTGCACGCGACGCACCAGTCGGCGTAGAAATCGAGCATCACGCGCTGACCTTCCTGGCCCGCCTTGGCCAGCGTCGCGTCGAGTTCGCGCAGGTCCTTGATGCGCTGGAACGGCAGGCTGGCTTCGGTGGCGGTGGCCGATCCGGTGCCGTTGCCGGGCCGCAGATGGGCCAGCGGCTGCAGCACCGAGTTGCCGCCGGATGCGGCACCAACGAGCAGGATGGCCGCGATGCCGCCAAGGGCGACGGCAACAGCCCGTGCCGCCGGGCGGGTGGCATGGCGGTCCGGATGGTGACCGAACAGGCCCAGCAGCGCGGCGCCCGCCAGTGCCCAGGCCGCCCACAGCAGCATGTGCACCGACGGCGGAAGCACCGGCGAAACCAGCCAGATGGCGACGCCGAACAGCACCATGCCAAAGACCTTCTTGACCTGTTCCATCCAGGTGCCCGCGCGGGGCAACAGGCTGCCGGCCGACAGCCCGACCAGCAACAGCGGCACGCTCATGCCCATGGCCATCACGAACAGCGCAACACCGCCCATCACGACGTCCTTGGTCTGGCTGATGTAGACCAGCGCACCCGCCAGCGGCGCCGCCACGCAAGGCCCCACGACCAGCGCCGACACGCCACCCATCAGGAACACGCCGATGAAGGAACCACCTGAAAAGCGGTTGGACCACTGGGTGGCGCGGGTCTGGACAAAACTGGGCATCTGCAATTCGTACACGCCGAACATCGACAGCGCCATCGCGCTGAGCAGGACCGCGAAGGCACCCAGCACCCAGGGGTTCTGCAGGAAGGCGGCCAGCCCTTCGCCGGCCAGCCCGGCGGCCACGCCAAACGCTGCGTAGACCAAGGCCATGCCAACCGAATACGAGAGCGACAGCAGAAAGCCCCTGGCGCGTCCCACGGGAGCGCCCTGGCCGGCGATCAATGACGAGAGGATGGGCACCATTGGCAACACACAGGGCGTGAAGGCCAGCAGCAGCCCCGCCACGAGGAAAGCACCGGCCACCTTGAGCAGGCTGCCCGAAGCCAGAGCGCGGGCGATTGCGTTGTTGCCGTCGTCTGGGGTGGCCGCCGCCGCGGGCCTGGCGGTGTAAGCCGCTTCCAGCTTCAGTTCGCGCGACTCGGGCGGGTAACACAGGCCGTCGTCGGCACACCCCTGCCAGCCAATGGTCAGGCTGCGGCTGGTGCCGCGGACCAGGCGCACGTCGATGTCCACCGGAGCCGTGTAGACCGCCATCGAACGGTTGAAGTTGCTGTCGAAAACCTCCTTGGCCTTCGGCAGGGCGACGGCCTTCCATTCGGTCGCCGGTCCTTCGCCCTGGAAGGAGATCCGGTCGCGGTAGAGGTGGTAACCGGGCGCCACCTGCCAGTGCACGCGGACGGTCTGGTCCGGCTGTGGTGTGGTCGTCAGGACAAAGGCCTGCTCGGGCGGCAGGAAGTCCTCGGCAAGGACAGATCCAGACAGGGCAAACAGGCCGAACAGGGCGCCGAGCAGGCGCAATGTCCAGCCACGTGACCGAACGCGCATGGCGGCTCTCCGTGGGGTGGCAAGGCCGCTATTGGATCATGATTTGGGAATTAATCCCAAATTTAAGAAATCTCAGTGTGTCGAACTGTTGCCGGCACCACGCGCGAGCAGGGCGCTGAACAGCCGGTGTTCGCATCCGGGGTCGCTGCACTTCTCGCAGCTCCAGGGGCGGCGGCCTGACGCCCAGTCGGGATCGCTGGCCAGCAGGTCGCGGCCGAGAGCGGGGCCGAGTGCACGACCGATGGCGCGCAGTGCCTGCTGTTCGCGGGCTTTTCCCTGGCCATAGACCGTCTGGAACGGCAGGCCGGCAGACTGCAGCTCGCGCCGCAGCACCGCGTCGGTGGCGTCCCGCACCGCCGGGCTGTCGCGAAAGAACCCGTCCGACACCCAGGGCAGGTCCAGTCCCATGAGCAGTGTCAGACCGACGGTTTGCTGCCAGCGCAGGGCATCGGGCAGCAGTGAACCGTCATTGAAGTACAGCTCGCTGTATGCTGCGATCACCAGCGGGGCGGTGTCGGCGATCACGATCTGCGGGGACGCCTGGCGGGCCGCATCGTCGATCCGCCGGGCCTGTTCGCGGGCCAGGTCGGCCTGTTCGTCGGCACGGGGCGCGCGGCCATGCGCCTCGCACCAGTGGCGCAGGTGTTCGGAAACCAGGAGGGTGGACAGACCTCGCGCTGCAAGCTGGGCGCACAGGGCGTGCGCAAGCGTGGTCTTGCCGGTGGATTCGCCGCCGAGCAGCGTGACAACCAGTGCCACGGCCTCGCTCAGGGCTTCTTGTGGGCGATCTGGACGAAGATCTCGTTGGGCCGGACCATGCCCAGATCCTGACGGGCCATCTCTTCGACCATGCCCAGCCCTTCGTGCAGGTCGCGCACTTCGTTGGCCAGGCGGTCGTTGCGCCACTGGGCCTGCCGGTTGACCGATTCGAGCAGCGCCAGTTCGGCCTTCATGCGCGACACCTGGGGCACGCTGCCCCGGCCAAACCACAGCTGCGCGTGCACGACGAGCAGCAGCGTGATCAGGAGGCCGGGGACGAAGCGGTTTGCCATGGGCGGAGTTTAGCGCTCAGCAGGGCTTCACTTGAGGTTGTAGAACGCAGCGCGGCCGGGGTAGACGGCCACGTCGCCCAGGTCTTCCTCGATGCGCAGCAGCTGGTTGTACTTGGCCATGCGGTCCGAGCGCGACAGCGAACCGGTCTTGATCTGGCCGGCGTTGGTGCCCACCGCGATGTCGGAGATGGTGCTGTCTTCGGTTTCGCCCGAGCGGTGCGAGATCACGGCGGTGTAGCCGGCGCGCTTGGCCATCTCGATGGCGGCGAAGGTCTCGGTCAGGGTGCCGATCTGGTTGATCTTGATCAGGATCGAGTTGGCGATGCCCTTGTCGATGCCTTCTTTCAGGATCTTGGTGTTGGTGACGTACAGGTCATCGCCCACCAGCTGCACCTTCTTGCCCAGGCGCTCGGTCAGCACCTTCCAGCCGTCCCAGTCGCCTTCGGCCATGCCGTCTTCGATCGAGATGATGGGGTACTTGTCGGCCCAGGTGGCCAGCATGTCGGTCCACTGCTCGGCCGTCAGCGCGATGCCGCCTTCGCCTTCGAGCACGTACTTGCCGTCCTTGTAGAACTCGCTGGCGGCGCAGTCCAGGCCCAGGGCGATCTGTTCACCGGCGGTGTAGCCGGCCTTGTCGATGGCCTGCAGGATCAGTTGCAGCGCGGCTTCGTGGTTCTCGACCGACGGGGCAAAACCGCCCTCGTCGCCGACGGCGGTGCTGATGTGCTTGTCGTGCAGGATGGCCTTGAGCGCGTGGAACACCTCGGCACCCCAGCGCAGGGCTTCGCGGAACGATGGAGCGCCCACGGGGATGATCATCAGCTCTTGCAGGTCGAGCGAGTTGTTGGCGTGCGCGCCGCCGTTGATGATGTTCATCATCGGCACGGGCATCTGCACCGCGCTCATGCCGCCGAAGTAGCGGTACAGCGGCAGGCCGGCTTCTTCGGCCGCGGCACGGGCCACGGCCATCGACACGGCCAGCATGGCGTTGGCGCCCAGGCGGCCCTTGTTCTCGGTGCCGTCGAGGTCGATCAGGGTCTTGTCCAGGAAGGCCTGCTCGGAGGCGTCCAGGCCCAGCACGGCTTCGCTGATTTCGGTGTTGATGTTTTCAACGGCCTTGAGCACGCCCTTGCCCAGGTAGCGCTTCTTGTCGCCGTCGCGCAGTTCGATGGCTTCGCGCGAGCCGGTGGAGGCGCCGGAGGGCACGGCCGCACGGCCCATCACGCCCGATTCCAGCAGCACGTCGCATTCGACGGTGGGGTTGCCACGGCTGTCCAGGACTTCGCGGCCGACGATATCAACGATTGCACTCATCTTTTCTACCTTTGGAACAAGTCAAACAAGAAAACAGGGGAAGGCGCTCACGCGCCCTCGACAGCAAACATGCGGATCGAGCCCGCACCCTCACGCAGCGTGCGCGCATGGGTGTAGGTCTCGGAGCGGTAATAGGCCTGCGCGGTGGCGAGGTCCCGGAACTTCAGCACCACGACCCGTTGCGGGTTCCAGTCGCCTTCGAGCGGCTCGACGCGGCCACCGCGCACCAGCACCTCGGCGCCGAACTGCTGCATGGCGCGCGTGCTCCACTCGCGGTAGACCTTCATCTGCGCTTCGTCGGTGACGGTCACGTCCGCAATGATGTACCCGCTCATTGGAAATCGTTCTCCAGCAGCGGGTTTGTTTTGGTTACGGAATCCAGGGCCACCAGGGTTTCCAGCAGCGCCTTCATGCGGCCCAGCGGCACGGCGTTGGGTCCGTCGGACCAGGCCTCGGCCGGCTTGGGGTGGGTTTCCATGAACAGGCCAGCCACACCCGCGGCGACGCCGGCACGGGCCAGCACCGGCACCATCTCGCGGGCGCCGCCGCTGACTGAGCCGAGTCCACCAGGCTTCTGCACCGAATGGGTCACGTCGAACACCACCGGCGCGCCGGACTTGCGCATCTCGGCCAGGCTGGTCATGTCGGCCACGAGGTTGTTGTAGCCAAAGCTCACGCCGCGTTCGCAGGCCAGGAAGCGGTCTTCCGACAGGCCGGCGTCCTTGGCGGCGGCGCGGGCCTTGTCGATCACGTTCTTCATGTCCCAGGGCGCGAGGAACTGGCCCTTCTTGATGTTCACCGGCTTGCCCGACTGGGCCACCGCGCGGATGAAATCGGTCTGGCGGCAGAGGAAGGCCGGGGTCTGCAGCACGTCCACGACGCTCGCGACATCGGCCACCTGGGCTTCGTCGTGTACGTCGGTCAGGACGGGGAGACCCAGTTGCCGGCGCACTTCATCGAGGATCTTCAGGCCGGCGTCGATGCCGACACCGCGCTGGCTGGTGCCCGACGAGCGGTTGGCCTTGTCGAACGAGCCCTTGTAGATCAGCGGAATGCCCAGCGCCGAGCAGATTTCCTTGAGCTGGCCGGCGACGTCCAGGGACATCTGCAGCCCCTCGATCGAGCAGGTGCCCGCGATCAGGAAAAAGCGCTTGTCGAGGCCGACGTCGAATCCGCAGAGTTGCATGGGCATGGGACGCTCAGCCGATCAGGCCACGGCCTTGAGTTTCTGGCGACCGTGGTGCTCCACCGCGGCCTTGATGAACGCGTTGAACAGCGGATGGCCGTTCCACGGGGTGGACTTGAACTCGGGGTGGAACTGCACGCCGATGAACCAGGGGTGCACGGCCTTGGGCAGCTCGACGATCTCGGTCAGCTGCTCGCGCTGCGTCAGCGCCGAGATCACCAGACCCGCCTTGCGCAGCTGGTCGAGGTAGTTCACGTTGGCTTCGTAGCGGTGGCGGTGGCGCTCGGTCACGACGTCGCCGTAGATGCTGTGGGCCAGGGTGTCCTTGGCCACGTCGGAGCTCTGGGCACCCAGGCGCATGGTGCCGCCGAGGTCGGAGCTGGCGTCGCGTTTCTGGATGCTGCCGTCGGCGTCTTTCCACTCCTCGATCAGCGCGATCACCGGGTGCTGGCAGGCCGCGTCGAACTCGGTGCTGTTGGCGCCTTCGAGGCCGGCCACGTGGCGCGCGTATTCGATGGTCGCGACCTGCATGCCCAGGCAGATGCCCAGGTACGGCACCTTGTGCTCGCGGGCGAAGCGGGCGGTGTTGATCTTGCCTTCCACGCCGCGCTGGCCGAAGCCGCCGGGCACGAGGATCGCGTCGTACTGCGCCAGCTTCTGGGCGGCGTCGGCGCCTTCCATGGTCTCGGAATCGACGTGGTCGATCTTGACGCGCACATGGTTGCGCATGCCGGCGTGGCGCAGGGCCTCGTTGACCGACTTGTAGCTGTCCGACAGGTCGACGTACTTGCCGACCATGGCGATCCTGACTTCACCTTGCGGGTGCTCGGTCTCGTAGACCAGATCGTCCCAGCGCTTGAGGCTGGTGGGCGGCGTGTTCAGGCGCAGCTTGTCGCAGATCAGGCCGTCCAGGCCCTGCTCGTGCAGCATGCGCGGCACCTTGTAGATGGTGTCCACGTCCCACATGCTGATCACGCCCCATTCGGGCACGTTGGTGAACAGCGAGATCTTGGCGCGTTCCTCTTCGGGAATGCGGCGGTCGGCGCGGCACAGCAGGGCGTCGGCCGAAATGCCGATCTCGCGCAGCTTCTGCACCGTGTGCTGGGTCGGCTTGGTCTTGAGTTCGCCGGCCGCGGCGATCCACGGCAGGTAGGTCAGGTGCACGAAGGCCGAGTTATTCGGGCCCATGCGCAGGCTCATCTGGCGCACGGCCTCGAGGAAGGGCAGGGACTCGATGTCGCCCACCGTGCCGCCGATCTCGACGATGGCCACGTCCACCGCGTCGGGGGTGCCGATGCCGGCGCCGCGCTTGATGAATTCCTGGATCTCGTTGGTGACGTGAGGAATGACCTGCACCGTCTTGCCGAGGTAGTCGCCGCGGCGTTCCTTCTCCAGCACCGACTGGTAGATCTTGCCGGTGGTGAAGTTGTTGGTCTTCTTCATGCGCGTTTCGATGAAACGCTCATAGTGACCAAGGTCCAGGTCGGTTTCGGCACCGTCGTCGGTGACGAACACCTCGCCGTGCTGGAACGGCGACATGGTGCCCGGGTCCACGTTGATGTACGGGTCGAGCTTGATGAGGGTGACTTTGAGGCCGCGCGATTCAAGGATCGCAGCCAAGGAAGCAGAAGCAATGCCCTTGCCGAGGGAGGACACCACACCGCCGGTGACGAACACGAATTTGGTCATGTCTCGGGCGAGCCGTTAGCTCGCAGGAGGTGGAAATGCCGATTATAGGCGGCACCCCCCGGTCCACCCACCGCCCGGGAACCTTCCGGGCTCCGGTTTTTGGTGTAGAAATTCGTATCCACCTGATACATTGCCCTCCCATGAACGAGCTCTCCGGAAAACACATCGTCCTCGGTCTGTCGGGCGGCATTGCCTGCTACAAGGCGGCCGAATTCTGTCGCACCCTGATCAAGGCCGGTGCGACGGTGCAGGTCGTGATGACCGAGGCGGCCGGCCAGTTCATCACGCCGGTGACCATGCAGGCGCTGTCGGGACGCCCGGTGTTTTCTTCCCAGTGGGACGACCGCAGCGCGGCGGGTGTGGACAACAACATGCCCCACATCAACCTCAGCCGCGACGCCGACGCCATCGTGATCGCGCCCGCCAGCGCCGATTTCATGGCCAAGCTGCTGCACGGCCGGGCCGACGACTTGCTGAGCCTGATGTGCCTGGCCCGCCCGCTGGAGAGGGTGCCGCTGATCCTGGCACCGGCCATGAACCGCGAGATGTGGGCCCACCCGGCCACGCAGCGCAATGTGGCGCAGCTGCGCACCGACGGCGCGACCGTGCTGGACGTGGGCATCGGCGAGCAGGCCTGTGGCGAGACGGGCGACGGCCGCATGCTCGAACCCGACGAACTGCTGTACGAGCTGATTCGCTTCTTCACGCCCAAGCTGCTGGCGGGGCAGCATGTGCTGGTCAGCGCCGGTCCCACCTTCGAAGCGATCGATCCGGTGCGTGGCATCACCAATCTTTCCAGCGGCAAGATGGGTTTTGCCATTGCCCGTGCGGCCCACGAGGCGGGGGCCAACGTGACGCTGGTCGCCGGCCCGGTCAGCCTGGCCACGCCGCGCGGGGTCGGGCGCATCAACGTCAAGACCGCGCTGAACATGCAGAAGACCCTCAACGTGCTGAGCCAGAACGCGACGGTCTTCATCTCAGCGGCGGCGGTCGCCGACTGGCGTCCGGCCGAATCGGCGGTGCAGAAGATCAAGAAGGACGGCACCGGGCAGGTGCCGCCGCTGACTTTTGTCGAGAACCCCGACATCCTCAGCGGCATTGCCAACAGCCCGCGCGCCCTGAACAAGTCGCTGTACTGCGTCGGCTTTGCCGCCGAAAGCGAAGACCTGCTGGCCCACGCGCAGGCCAAGCGCGTGCGCAAGGGCGTGCCGCTGCTGGTGGGCAACATCGGTCCGGACACCTTCGGTCAGGACGACAACGCACTGCTGCTGATCGACGACCAGGGCAGCGCCGAGCTGCCGCGGGCCTCGAAGCTGGACCTGGCGCGTCAGCTGGTGGCCGAGATCGCGCGCCGGCTGCCCAACCCTTCGCCGCTGCCGGTGCAGGCGCCCGCGGCTCCGGTCGCTCCGGTGACCGCCTGAATCCGGCCGCGGCCGGAAACCATCAATCCCACCAGGGCAGCAGCCGCTTCATCGCGGCCACCTCGCCGCAGTGGTCGGTGGCATAACCGGGCAGGGCGTTGAGCGTGTCCTGCCAGGCGCGGCTGCGCAGCAGGGCCAGCAGCTTGAGCATCGCCGGCTGTTCCAGCGCGGACTTCAGACTCACCAGCAGGTAGCGCTCGTCGGTCAGCGGCACGAAACCCAGTCCGTAGTCGCGCGCCGCGTACAGCGTGCCCAGGCCGACGTCGGCTTCGCCGGCGGCGATCGCCTGCGCCACGGCGGCGTGTGAGGCTTCGTCGCGGTCGTAGCCCTGCAGGGCCCCGGCCGCCAGACCGCCCTGCGCCAGCAGTTCATCGAGCAGCAGCCGCGTGCCGGTGCCACGGGAACGGTTGACGAAACGCGCCCGGGTGGCGATCACGTCGCGCAGTTCGTTGAGCCGCAGCGGATTGCCCGGCGCAACCATCAGGCCTTGCGCACGGCGTGCGAAACCGATGATCTTGTGGGTGCCGGGCTTGAGCAGCGGGCGGTAGGTGCGGGCGCTGAGGCTGCCGGCGGCCGCGAACGGCTGGGTGTGGAACGCCGCCAGTTGGCAACGCCCTTCGTTGAGGGCGCGGATCGCGTCCACGCTGCCGGTGAACCGGATGTCCAGATGCAGGTTCGGGCGCGACGGCAGCTTGGCCGGCGTCATGCCGGCGGCCACTTCCTGCAGCACGGTCAGCGCGTGGTCGTGGCTCGCGTAGAGCGTGAGCAGGTCGCTGGGCGCGGCTTCGCTGTCCTCGAAGGCCAGGGCAAAGGCCCGTTCCAGCTCGGCACGCAGCGCTTCGGTCTGCGGGCCCAGCCGGGCCTGCGCCAGCCGCTCGGCCATCAGCAGGCGCTGACCAAAAGGGCTGAGTTGCGCCGCCTGACCACGTTCCCAGAGGATCAGCGGCTGGCCCAGTTCCTGCTCCCATTCCTTGAGTTGTCCCCACACGTGACGGTAGGACAAGCCGATCAGTCGCGCCGCGCCGGAAATCGAACCCTGGTTGCGCACGGCCTGCAGCATGTCGATCAGGGGATTGCGCAGCAGTGCCGCCCCGAGAGCGGGGCCGCTGGCGCGTTGCTGGGTGATCGAATAGGACAGCTGAATCTTTCGCATCGAGCGAGTGTGCCAAAGCCGGAAGGACACGTCATCGATGCTTATGAAATGGTCTTCATACATGGTGTGTCCCGAGAAATGGCGGGTCCCGCGTCGCTTAAGCTCAAGAGAACCTATGAACACGTTTTCCGACAGCGCGGCCACAGCGCTGCAACTCATCGTCTCCGGAGATGCGGCCCTTTGGGCCATCGTGCTGCGCTCGCTGTCGGTGAGCGCCACCGCCTGCCTGCTGGCCTGCAGCCTGGGGCTGCTGCTGGGGGCCTGGCTGGCGGTTGCGCGTTTTCCGGGCCGCCCGGCGCTGCTGACGCTGCTCAACACCTTTCTGGCGATCCCTTCGGTGGTGGTGGGTCTGGTGATCTACCTGCTGCTGTCGCGCTCGGGTCCGCTGGGGTTTCTCGGCTGGCTGTTCAGCTTCAAGGCCATGGTGGTGGCGCAGTCGATCCTGGTGCTGCCGCTGGTGACGGCGCTGACGCGCCAGGTGGTCGAGGACGCCGACCGGCAGCACGGCGAGCAGCTGACCTCGCTGGGCGCGCGCACCGGCCTGCGCAGCCTGCTGATGGCCTGGGATGAGCGCTATGCGTTGCTCACGGTGCTGATCACGGCATTCGGCCGAGCGGTTTCCGAGGTCGGCGCGGTGATGATCGTCGGCGGCAACATCGACGGCTTCACACGCGTCATGACCACGGCGATCGCGCTGGAAACCAGCAAGGGCGACCTGCCGCTGGCGCTCGGTCTGGGCATCGTGCTGCTGATGGTGGTGCTGGCGCTCAACACCGCGGTGTCGCTGCTGCGGCGCTGGCGCGAACACCTCGATGGTGGGGATCTGCGGATGGCCACGACATGAGCGCGTCGATGGTGAGCAGCGTCGTGCTGGCGCTGCGGGACGTGAACGTCAGCCTCGGCCCGGCCGCGCAGGTCGAAGCCCTGCGTGGCATGGCGCTGCAGGTGAAGGCCGGCGAGCGGGTGGCGCTGGTCGGGCCCAACGGTTGCGGCAAGAGCACGTTGCTGCGCACGCTGCACGGCCTGTTGCCACTGAGCGGCGGCGAACTGGTGTGCGCGCCGGGCGTGCGGCTGGCGATGCTGTTCCAGCGGCCACACATGCTGCGCATGTCGGTGCGGCGCAACCTGCAGCTGGGGCTGTGGCTGTCCGGTGTGCCTTGGGCGCAGACCGGTGCGCGGGCCGCCGAGGCGATGGAGCGCGTGCAGCTGGCGCACCTGGCCGAGCGCAACGGCCGTGCGCTGTCCGGTGGCCAGCAGCAACGGCTGGCGCTGGCGCGGGCCTGGGCGCTGCGGCCCGACGTGTGGCTGCTCGACGAGCCCACCGCGAGCCTGGACCCGCACGCCAAGCGCGATGTCGAAGCCCTGATCGCCGACTTCGCGTCCGAGCCCGCGCCCACCGGCCGGCCCGCGCCCACGCTGGTGTTCGCCAGCCACAACCTGGGCCAGGTCAAGCGACTGGCCAGCCGCGTCATCTACATGGAGCAGGGCCAGGTGCTCGCCGACCTGCCGGTGCTCCAGTTTTTCGATCAGTCCCTGCTGGAAGCCCGCTTCCCGCAGGCCAGTGCTTTTGTCAAAGGAGAAACCGCATGAAAAATCAGATGAATCACCCCTGCCGCGCTGCGCGCGACCCCCTCAAGGGGGCGGCACTGGCCGTCCGGCAAAGCCGGCCCGGCGCAGCCCTGGTTCGGGCAGCTTCGCTCGTGGCGGCCTTCGCGACCGGATTGCTGGTCAGCACCGCTGCAATGGCGCAATCCAGCATCGTGATTGCCTCGACCACCTCGACCGAACAGTCGGGCCTGTTCGCGCACCTGCTGCCCGAGTTCAAGAAGGCCTCCGGCATCGACGTCAAGGTGGTGGCGCTGGGCACCGGCCAGGCCATCGACATGGCGCGCCGCGGCGACGCCGATGTGCTGTTCGTGCACGACAAGCCGGCCGAAGAGAAGTTCGTCGCCGACGGCTTCGCGGCCAAGCGCTTCGAGGTCATGTACAACGACTTCATCCTGGTCGGGCCCAAGGCCGATCCGGCCGCCACCAAGGGCAACGACATCGTGGCCGCCTTCAAGAAGCTGTCCGCCGGCAATGCGCCCTTCGTCTCGCGCGGCGACAAGAGCGGCACGCACGCGGCCGAGCTGCGTTTCTGGAAGATGACCGACAACGAAGCCGCCAAGGGCAGCGGCTACAAGGAGTGCGGTTGCGGCATGGGCCCGGCGCTGAACATGGCGGCCTCGACCGGCGGCTATGTGCTGGCCGACCGCGGCACCTGGCTGAACTTCAAGAACCGCGCCGATCTGGCGGTGCTGGTCGAGGGCGACAAGCGCCTGTTCAACCAGTACGGCGTCATGCTGGTGAGCCCGGCCAAGTTCCCGAACGTCAAGGCCGCTGAAGGCCAGAAGTTTGTCGACTGGGTGACCGGCGCCGCTGGCCAGAAGGTGATCGCCGACTACAAGATCGGCGGCGAGCAGCTGTTTTTCCCCAACGCTAGCAAGTGATGCCCCCCTGCGCCGCTTCGCGTCTTCCCCCCAGGGGGACGGCGCGAGTGGCCCGGCGAAGCCGGTTCCACCGCACCTCTGGATCAGGCACCTCGCGCCGGACGCGCAGGCCTTCAGCGCACCATCGCCACGCCCTTGATCTGGGCGTAGACCCGCAGGCCTGGTGCAATGCCAAGCCGGCGGGCGGAGAGGTGGCTGATGCGTGAGAGCAGTTGGGTGTCGTCCCCGGGTCGCAGGCTCACCAGCACCTGGCCGGGGGCGTCGTCCACCACCTGCACCACGGTGCAGGGCAGCACGTTGAGCACGCTGGTCTGCTCCGGTTTCAACAGAGACAGACTCACGTCGCGTGCCTGGATGTGCAGCCGCACCCGCGTGCCGGTCGCGAGACGTTGCTGCCGCGCCCGGGGCAGCATCAGCTGGCCGCCGTCGAAATCGAGCACCTGCAGCTGGTCCTCTGGCGAGTAGCCGCTGGCCTTCGCCACGATCACCGACACGGCGGCGTCGCCGCGCGAGAGCGGCAGGTCGGTGCGGGTCAGCACCTCCGTCAGCGCACCCTGGGCCTGCACGCGCCCCTGGTCCAGCAGCACCACGTGGTCGGCCAGCCGCGCCACCTCGTCGGTCGCGTGGGTCACGTACACCACCGGCAGGTCCAGCGCTTCGTGCAACTGCTCCAGCCAGGGCAGGATCTCGGCCTTGCGCGCAGCGTCCAGCGCCGCCAGCGGCTCGTCCATCAGCAGCAGCCGCGGGCTGGTGGCGAGCGCGCGCGCGATGGCCACGCGCTGGCGCTCGCCGCCGGAGAGTTCGCGCGGGCGGCGTGGCAGCAGCGGGCGGATGCCCAGCAGGTCCAGCCCGTGGTCCCAGCCGTGGCGGCGCTCGGCCGCAGGCGTGCGGTCGAAACCGAAGCGCAGGTTGCCCTCAACCGTGAGGTGGTCGAACAGGCTGGCTTCCTGGAACACGTAGCCGACGGCGCGGCGGTGCGTGGGCAGGAACACGCCGCGCGCGCTGTCCTGCCAGGTCTGGCCGTCGACAACCACCGCGCCGCGCGCCTGCCGTTCCAGCCCGGCGAGCACGCGCAGGCAGGTGGTCTTGCCCGAGCCCGAGGGGCCGAAGAGGGCGGTGATGCCGTGCGCGGGCAGTTCGAGCGCGACGTCGAGCGCGAAGTCCTGGCGCGCGAGTTGTGCCTTGAGGATCAGCGGCGCGTCGCTCATGCTCTGACCCCCCGCGCCTGCCGGCCGTTGTAGACCTGCAGCGCCAGCAGCACCACAAACGCGAACACCAGCATGACGGCGGCCAGCCGGTGCGCGTCGGCGTATTCGAGTGCCTCGACGTGGTCGAAGATCTGTACCGACACCACGCGCGTCACGCCCGGGATGTTGCCGCCCACCATCAGCACCACGCCGAACTCGCCCACCGTGTGCGCGAAGCTCATGATGCAGCCCGTCACGATACCCGGCCGGCACAGCGGCAGCACCACGTGCAGGAAGCGGTCCAGCGGCGAGGCGCGCAGCGTGGCCGCGGCTTCGAGTGGACGCTCGCCCAGCGCCTGCATGCTGTTGAAGATGGGCTGCACCATGAACGGCAGCGAATAGAACACCGACGCCACCACCAGCCCGGCGAAGGTGAAGGGCAGGGTGGGCAGGCCCAGCGCCAGCATCCATTCGCCCACCGGCCCCTTCGGTCCGAGCGCCACCAGCAGATAGAAGCCCAGCACCGATGGCGGCAGCACCAGCGGCAGCGCCACCAGCGCACCCACCGGCCGCGCGACCCAACTGCGCGAGCGCGCCAGCCACCAGGCCAGCGGCGTGCCCAGCAGCAAGAGGATCAGCGTGGTCAGCGCCGCGACCTGGAAGGTCAGCCAGAGCGCTTGCCAGTTGTCGGGAGTAAGAAGCATGGGGTTTCAGGTCCAGAACCCGGCGCAACCGGCTTGGCCGGGGCGCAACGGGTTGCCCCCTGGAGGGGGTGACGCGAAGCGGCGCGGGGGTGTTTCAAATGTCATAGCCGTAAGAGCGGATCAGGTCCCTGATGTTCGTGCTCTGCAACAGCTTGACCAGCGCCTGCGCCGCCTCGTTGCCAGCACCTTTCTTCAGGACCACGGCGTCCTGGCGGATCGGGTCGTAGTGCGCCTGCGGGATCATCCAGACCGAACCCTCCTTGAGCCGGCCGCCGTCGAGCACCTGCGACAGTGCCACGAAGCCCACGTCCGCATTGCCGGTCTTCACGAAGCTGTAGGTCTGCCCGATGCTCTCGCCCTGCACCAGCTTCGGCGTGAGCGAAGGCGCCAGGCCCAGCCGCTCCATCACCTGCACCGCCGCGGCGCCATAGGGCGCGGTCTTGGGGTTGGCGTAGGCCACCTTGCCCAGCGCCGCCGACTTCAGCACCTCGCCCTTCGCATCGACCCTGTTCGCGTCGGCCGACCACAGCACCAGCTTGCCGGTGGCGTAGGTGAAGCGCGTGCCCGGCTGCGCCAGCCCGTCCTTCTCCAGCAGCTCGGGCCGCTCGTTGTCGGCCGAGAGAAAGATGTCGAACGGCGCGCCGTTCCGGATCTGCGTGTAGAACGCCCCCGATGCGCCGGTCGAGATCTTCAGCGTGTGGCCGGTGGTTTTCTGCAGCACCGCGGCAATCGCCCTGATCGGCTCGGCGAAGTTGGCGGCGACAGCGACCTGGGCTTCGGCGGCCTGGGTGGCGCCGTGGGCGACGGTGACGAAGAGCAGGGCGGCCAGGCGGTGAGCAGGGATGTGCATGGTGACCTCGGTGTGGGGCGGGACACGCGACGGAGTTCGTTATCCCGAATTGGAATAGCGAGTGTAGCGGGTGTGGACCCGGGATGCAGTGCCACGCGGTGCCTGGGCCGCCCGCGTGACTGCGTTAATCTGTCGGCACACGCAAGGTCCGGACGCCAGCCATTCAGATGTCTCTTTTTGATCTGCCCCCGCTTTCCAGCAAGACCCGCGAAATGCGGCGGGTCTTCGGTGCCATCCATTCCAACAGAACCTGGGGCGACTGTGAATCGAGTTCGGGGCCTGGCTCGACGCGGGAGCGTGCGGCCCAGTTTCTCCCGGATCTCATCGCGCTGGTGCGGTCGCTGGGCACCAGATGCCTGCTGGATGTGCCGTGTGGCGACTTCAACTGGGCGGCGCCGCTGGCCGATGCGGTGGATCGTTATGTCGGGGTGGATGTGGTTCCGGCGCTCGTCAGTGACAACGAGAAGCGCTGGGCCTCTCCCCGCCGGCAATTCCTCTGCCGCGACATGGTTCGCCAGCGTCTGCCGGCGGCCGACCTGGTGTTGTCTCGCGATGCCCTGGTGCACCTCTGCGAAGAAGACGTCATGCGTGCGGTCGCCAATCTCCGGCGCACGGGCGCGAGGTACCTGGTGGCAACGACCTTCGTGGGCGACCGCGGCAACGAGGACATTCCGACCGGAGCGTGGCGCCCGCTCAACATGCAGCGTCCGCCCTTCAATTTTCCAGAGCCCCTCTCGCTGATTGATGAACGCTGCCACCACACCGGCGGCATCTATGCGGACAAGCACCTGGGGGTCTGGCGCTTTGAGGACCTGCCCGCATGGCGGGCCTGAGAGTGCCTCAAGCCATGAAGCCAGCCCTGAAGGCGCCGTCGCACGCCGCCCTCTCCGACGCCCTCGGCCACGCCCCCAGCGACAAGCGGCTGGAGGTGCTGCGCCGCGTCGCCGAAACCGGATCGATCTCGCAGGCCGCGCGCGACGCGGGCATCAGCTACAAGGCGGCCTGGCAGGCGATCGACACGCTGAGCAACCTGAGCGGGCAGCTCCTGGTGGCGCGCACCGTGGGCGGCTCGGGCGGTGGTGGTGCGGTCATCACGCCGCAGGGGCAGCAACTGCTTTCTCTGGCGGACGAGCTGGCGCTGGCGCGCGAGGCGGTGCTGTCCCGCTTTGCCGGCGGTTCTTCGCTGTCGTTCGGCCTGGGGCTGCGCACGAGCATGCGCAACCAGCTGCCGTGCGACGTCGAAGCGGTGGAGCCGCTGGGGCAGGGCGACCCGACGGTGCTGGTGCGGCTGCGCACGCCCGGGCAGGCGCTGCTGACCTCGAGCGTGACACGCGAGAGCGCCGACCTGCTGGGGCTGCGCGCGGGGCTGGCGGTGCTGGTGCTGTGCAAGGCGACGGCGGTGCGCATCGGCCGGGGGGCGGTGGAAGACGCACCCGGTCACAGTGTGCTGCCGGGCCGCATCGAGCGGCTGGCGCGCGGGCAGGGACGCGACGAAGTCGTGCTGGCGCTGGACGGCGGCGGTCAGTGGGTGGGCTTTGCCGGGCATCCGTTTGTGGCGCGCAAGGGGCAGAGGGCCTGGGCTTCGATGGGGGGGTCGGCGCTGGTGGTGGGTCTCGCGGGCTGAGCGCGGGCGGACCGTCACTTATGCACGGCGGTGCCGTACCGCGCTGGCGCAGTGTCACGCACGCCGCGCCGGATGGATCACCCAAGTGTCAAAAAAGAGAGCAGTCGTCTCAGTTTGAGTCGCTTCTGGCCGGTGGCACGGATGTTGTGAACAGAGAGACCAGCCGATCTGGCTTCTCTTTCCAACCACCCTTTCAGAGGAAGACACATGACGATCTACGCAGCTCCCGGCACCGAAGGCGCCAAGATTGCCTACAAGCAGCGCTACGACAACTTCATTGGCGGCAAGTGGGTTGCTCCGGTCAAGGGCCAGTACTTTGACGTGGTCACGCCGACCACCGGCAAGGTCTACACCCAGGCCGCACGCTCCACGGCCGAAGACGTCGAGCTGGCGCTGGACGCCGCGCACGCCGCCGCCGACAAGTGGGGCAAGACCGACGCCACCACGCGTTCGAACATCCTGCTCAAGATCGCCGACCGCCTGGAAGCCAACCTCGAGCTGCTGGCCTACGCCGAAACCATCGACAACGGCAAGCCGATCCGCGAAACCCTGAACGCCGACATCCCGCTGGCGATCGACCACTTCCGCTACTTCGCCGGCGCCCTGCGCGCCCAGGAAGGTGGCATCTCCGAGATCGACGAGAACACCGTGGCGTACCACATCCACGAGCCGCTGGGCGTCGTGGGCCAGATCATTCCCTGGAACTTCCCGATCCTGATGGCCGCGTGGAAGATCCCGCCGGCACTGGGCGCCGGCAACTGCATCGTGCTCAAGCCCGCCGAGTCGACCCCCATCAGCCTGCTGATCCTGATCGAACTGATCGCCGACCTGCTGCCCCCGGGCGTGCTGAACGTGGTCAACGGTTTCGGCCGCGAAGCCGGCATGCCGCTGGCCAGCAGCAAGCGCATCGCCAAGATCGCCTTCACCGGTTCGACCTCCACCGGCCGTGTGATCGCCCAGGCCGCCGCCAACAACCTGATCCCCGCCACGCTGGAACTGGGCGGCAAGTCGCCCAACATCTTCTTTGCCGACGTGATGGACAAGGACGATGGGTACCTCGACAAGGCGATCGAAGGCCTGGTGCTGTTCGCGTTCAACCAGGGTGAGGTCTGCACCTGCCCCAGCCGCGCGCTGATCCACGAAAGCATCTACGACAAGTTCATGGAGCGCGTGCTCAAGCGCGTGGCCGCGATCAAGCAGGGCAACCCGCTGGACACCGACACCATGATGGGTGCGCAGGCTTCCAAGGAACAACTGACCAAGATCCTGTCGTACCTCGACCTGGGCAAGCAGGAAGGCGCGCAAGTGCTGTGCGGCGGTGCACAGGCAACGCTGGGCGGTGACCTGGACGGTGGCTACTACGTGCAGCCGACCCTGTTCAAGGGCCACAACAAGATGCGCATCTTCCAGGAAGAGATCTTTGGCCCGGTGCTGGCCGTGACCACCTTCAAGGACGAAGCCGAAGCCCTGGCCATCGCCAACGACACGCTGTACGGCCTGGGCGCCGGTGTGTGGAGCCGCAATGGCAACGTGGCCTACCGCATGGGCCGCGCCATCAAGGCCGGTCGTGTGTGGACCAACTGCTACCACGCCTACCCGGCGCACGCGGCCTTCGGTGGCTACAAGGAGTCGGGCATCGGCCGCGAGAACCACAAGGACATGCTGGGTCACTACCAGCAGACCAAGAACCTGCTGGTGTCCTACAGCGAGCAAAAGCTCGGCTTCTTCTGACCACCCCCGCGCCGCGCCTGCGGCGCGTCACCCCCTCAAGGGGGCAACGCGGTGCGGCCTGGCAAAGCCAGGCCCAAAGCGTTCTGGGTTCAGGCATTTCGCGCCGGAACGGTTTTTGCCGTTCCGGCGTTTTCCGTTTGCGCAAGGAGACAGTCATGGTCGAGAAAGTCATTGCCACGCCGGCCGCGGTCGAGCTGATCGAATTCCTCAAGGCCAAGGGATGGTGTTCAAAACACGTTTAGCGCCAGCCGATAGCGGGCGGCTTGCCACGACATGAAACAGCGCGACTCGGAATCAGCGAATTCAACGCAGTTTCTGCGTTTGCACCGCCCGTTTTCG